>DDLV01000056.1 GCA_002340325.1 Glaciecola sp. UBA2563
CAGCTCAAAAAATGAACAAAGGTCAACAGTCCCTAGTTTTATGCTTGCTTTGTCACTGTTTGAGCAATCTGTCCGAAAATCGATACGCCATTTTTATCGAACATTTCAATTTTGACACTATCACCGAATTTCATGAACGACGTCAGTGGTTTTCCTTGTTGAATCGTTTCGATCATGCGGATTTCAGCAATACAGCTATAACCGACACCCCCATCATTTACCGGTTTCCCCGGTCCATCATTGAGCTTATTAGAGACTGTTCCAGAACCAATAATAGAGCCCGCACTAAGAGGGCGCGTGCGCGCAGCATGCGCAATAAGTTGCCCAAAATGGAACGTCATATCCACCCCAGCCTCTGGTTCACCAAATTTTTCACCATTGAAATGCGTTGTGAGTGGCAGGTGTAGTTTGCCATTTTTCCAGTTGTCACCTAACAGATCAGGCGTCACCGCCACTGGACTAAATGCACTGGATGGTTTTGATTGGAAGAATCCAAACCCTTTTGCCAGTTCGCTTGGAATAAGACCGCGCAATGAAACATCATTCATTATCATCACCAGTCGCACGTGATCTAAAGCAGCGCTTGTATCAACGCCCATTGGGACGTCATTTGTGATAACCGCAATTTCAGCTTCAAAGTCAATACCAAAGCCATCGTCTTGGGGCATGATGATGTTATCTCTCGGACCCAAAAAGCTGTCAGATCCTCCTTGGTACATTAGAGGATCTGTCCAGAAGCTCTCAGGCATCTCTGCACCACGCGCTTTTCTAACTAGCTCAACGTGATTGACGTAAGCACTGCCATCTGCCCACTGGTATGCGCGTGGTAATGGAGAAGCGCATTGTGTCTGATCAAAGTCATCACTGCTAATAGTGCCATCGTTCAAATGGTTAAAACGCTGGACGAGTTTGTCACTAACGCTGTCCCAGTTATCTAATGCATATTGCAGGGTGGGTGCAATGTCTTGTGCCGTCGCCATTCGATCAAGTGAATTATTGACTACAACGAGTTGGCCATCTCTGCCGTTTTTTAAACTTGCAAGTTTCATTATTCTGCCTCACTTTCAGATTTCGCCACACGGAACGCCTGTCCTGAATGCAACCAGTCAGCATGTCTAGGCGCTTTTTTGGTTTTTGACCATTCCTCAAGCATTTCAGGCGCGACTCTTTTCAATTCCGCCATCATTTCAGGAGTTCCAGTATTGGCTGCCAGTTCTACTCTGTGGCCATTGGGATCAAAAAAGTAAATAGATTTAAATATTCCATGGTCAGTTGGACCTAAAACATCGATTCCGTTTGACTCTAGAGTAGATTTTGTCGTTTCAAGAATATCGACAGACGCTACTTCAAACGCAATATGCTGAACCCATTCCGGTGTATTTCTATCTCTGTCCATTGCCGCAGAGTTTGGCAGTTCGAAAAATGCTAAAACATTGCCGTTTCCTGCGTCTAAAAAGACGTGCATATATGGGTCTGGAGCTTGTGTCGAAGGGACTTTATCTTCGGCAATCGCTAACTGGAACTCCATATTGAGCATCGTCTGGTAGAAGTCAACGGTCTCTTTTGCATTATTACATCGGTAAGCGACATGGTGGATCCCTTTTAGATTTACCCGAGTAGATGCCATTGACGACATTATGCTGACTCCTGCTTATTCTCTTGAGTTTCGGTGCTCACGATAACGCCTCTGGCCACTTGGTCACGTTCAATTGACTCAAACAGCGCTTTAAAATTTCCCTCTCCAAACCCTTGGTCTTCTTTGCGTTGAATGAATTCAAAGAACACGGGTCCCAATAATGCTTCAGAGAATATTTGTAACAATAGTCGCGGTTCACCGCCTTCGGTTGTGCCGTCAAGCAATATGCCCCTTGATTCAAGTTCATCCGATGGCTCGCCATGGCCGGGCAGACGTTCTTCCAACATTTCGTAGTAGGTAAAGGGGGGCGCTGTCATGAACTTCATTCCGCTATTTTTTAAGTTGTCCCAACATGCAAGAAGATCATCACAGGCCAGTGCGATGTGCTGAATGCCTTCACCATTGTATGCCATTAAGAATTCTTCAATCTGGCCACCGCCACCTGCTCCGGCTTCTTCATTTAGTGGGATTCTAATTTTGCCGTCTGGTGCAGTCATTGCTTTTGATAGCAAGCCAGTGTATTCACCCTTTATGTCAAAATAGCGGATTTCTTTGAAGTTAAACAATGACTCGTAGAAATTTGCCCAGTGGTTCATACGACCGCGATAGACATTGTGCGTTAGGTGATCAAGCGTGTGAAAACCACAGCCTTGCGGATGCTTGTCCACACCTTCAATCCACTTAAAATCAATATCGTAAATGGTTTCGTTCTCTTTGTAGCGGTCAATGAGATAAAGGGGGGCGCCACCAATACCCTTAATGGCAGGTAAGCGCAATTCCATTGGTCCTGTTTTAATATCCATTGGCTGTGCACCGCGCTTAATCACCTCGTTATAAGCAAATTGCGCGTCTCGGACTCTAAACGCCATACCGCAGGCAGACGGACCATGCTCAATAGCATAGTAGTAAGCATAACTGTCCTTTTCGTAATTAGTGACAAAATTGATATCGCCTTGTCGCCATAGCTCAGCATCTTTAGAGCGATGCACAGCGACTTTACTAAATCCCATAGTAGCGAAAATTGGCTCGAGAATACCTTTTTCAGGTGCTGTGAACTCAACAAACTCGAACCCATCTAGTCCGATTGGGTTTTCAAATAAATCTGACATGTGCTTCTCCTCAGAACAGTGCGTAACGCGTGGAAACTGGCAATTAGTTGCAATGACAACTAAAATAGTTGCAATGACAACTAATGTCAAGTTAATCTACAGTAATTAAATACTCTATCAGCGCAAACTGTCGTTACTTATTTAAGTGCTGAAATCACAGTTAATAATATTGGTTACAGATTTGAAAGCCTAAAAATCATGGATGATTTTTTGGAGCGCCCATGGATGGGTTTAAAGCGACTTTCAAATCTGTAACCAATATTATTGAATGAGCGAGCTATGATTAACCGACAGTCTGCGCTGATAGAGTCAAAAAATTAGCAGGAAAAACAGGATGTCAGAGCAACCAAAGGCTAGTGTGCTGAAACTTGAACATTATTTGCCCTACAGATTGTCAATTTTATCCAACCAAATAAGTGCAATTGTGGCGGATACCTACAAAGATAAATTTGCGCTGTCCATCACTGAATGGCGGATTATGGCGGTGTTAGGTGAATACGATGGCATTTCGGCAGACGACGTATCTAACAAAACGCAAATTGAGAAATCTCTTATCAGTCGAGCGGTAAGCAAGCTCGTAAAGCGTCAACTCATTGAGCGGCGGTTATCGGATGAAGACAAGCGTAGATCTGAGTTATCACTTTCTAAAATGGGACAAGATATTTACGCTGAAATTGTGCCTCTGTCTTTAACGTTTGAACGCAAGATTTTGGCCTGCCTTTCCGCAGAGCAAAAACAGCAATTAGACAATATTATTGATGAGTTACAAGCGCATGTTGGCAAGATCAGTGTTTAGTTTTATCTCGGACTACTTCTGCCTAGTTTAAGATTGCGTAGGTCACGCTTGCGATAGTGCTTGGTGCATGCGTTCTTGCACGGCCTGAATCAAAAGATCAGGTTGAAATTTTGATACAAATTTATCGCAGCCCACTTTTTTCACCATCGCTTCGTTAAAGTTGCCGCTGAGTGACGTATTCAGTGTGACAAAGAGATCATGCATCCTTTCGTCTTTTCTGATTTCAGCAGTCAACCTGTAACCATCCATTTCAGGCATCTCGGCGTCCGTGAACATCATCAAAATTTTGTCAGTAGGTCTTATGCCTTGGTCTGCCCATGACTTGAGTAGATCCAAAGCTTCTTTGCCATTCTCCCGCTCGATAATGTTTATTCCAAACGGCGATAACGTGTCCTTGATTTGTTGGCGAGCGACTTGGGAGTCATCAACAATCAAAATGGTTTGGTCTGCTAACTTATCTGATATCGAAGTATCAATAATATCCGGTGACACGGATACGTCGTAATCAATGATATCTGCCAGCACTTTTTCAACATCTAATATTTCTACTAATTCATCGCCATTTCCATTATTAATGCGCGTTATTGCAGTGAGAAAATGGCTTCGTCCTGCGGTTTTCGGAGGTGGTTGAATGTCATTCCAAAAAGTATTGACGATGTTCATTATTTGACCAATCAAAAATCCCTGCACAGAGCGATTGTATTCGGTGATAATAACATTCGACGGTGTATAACTTGGGTCGGTATTGTGAATATTAATTGATGAACCGAGATCGATTAGTGGTATTGATTTGCCTCGGTTGTTGATAACGCCTTTAATATGGTTGTGAGCACCAGGCATTTGATTCATTGGTGGACAAGTGATGACTTCACGGACTTTAAAAACGTTCAGTGCAAACGTATGTCGAGTACCAAGTTTAAATAACAAGAGTTCTAATCTGTTTTCGCCTACAAGTTGCGTACGTTGATCTATTGATGATAAAAGTGAAGACATAAGTGTTCGATAGCCTGCCGTTTATGGTTCTGGTACTAGAGGTCCGACTCAGTGCATGATCTGAGCCTGCGAATCCCTCAATTGATTTTGTAAAATATCGGCAATGTAGTGAAACTATTTAGAATTAGTTTGTTTTGAGACTACGCGTGATTGAGCGGTCCAAACTCATTTTTTCGCCCAAATTTTGGCTGCAAGTAATCCCATAATAAAACCAAATAAGTGATACTCGAAGGAAGTACCTGGATAAAGAGGGAGCACCCCCCAAATCATCGAGCCGTAAAAAATGCCGACAAATATAGATAGCAAGATAAATATTGGCTTTCTGTTGATAAATCCAGCGATTAAACAGAAACCAAAATATCCATACACAAGACCACTAGCTCCTATGTGAAAAGCAGGACGAGCAAATATCCATACCAATAAACCGCTCGTGATAATAATGAAAAGGGTTGTCGTCCAGTATGTTTTCTTTCCCCATTGCCACGTAATCGGGCTTAAGACTAACAATGCCGTGATGTTAGCGAGAAAATGGTGCGTATTTGCATGTAACCAGGGTGATAAGAGGATCCCTTGCAACGCGTCGAATGATCGAGGTATTAAACCAAATTGATTAAGTGATCGTGCCAAAAAAGTGTTGATAACTTCAATTATTAGAAACGACAGTAAAAAGAACAAAAGAGAGGCGAGTTTTGCCATGTTAAATTAGCACTTAATTCCAGTTTAAAGTTAAGACCTACGGATAATATACTATGGTATGGTCTTGTTTTTACGAAGTAAAAAAATAAAAAAAGACGCCTAAAAATCATCAAAAAACTGCATAATACATTTGTCTTAAACATGTCAAAAAAATTAGAGAAGAAAAGTAAAAAGCTCTGTTCTCTGCTTACTGTTCTTATAATTTGAATGGTTACTCCATAAAACATCGGAAAAACTTGATAATTATAGTGACTTGTAAAAAATTTTATTTAAAAACAGATATTTGGCAGTATTTGGTTGCTCAAGTTCTTCATTTGTTACGGTCCTGTAAAATCTGTAAATGGTCGACGAATATTGTTTTTCGAAACGTTAATTTCATAAATATCGTGCTTTTATTGGTCAAAAAAAAGAAAAACTAATTTTCCATTATTCCATTTATCTTTAAATCTCACACCACTAATGTTAACCCACTTTTAACATACTGGCTTTTGAAAAAATAAGCTTTATACACTCAAATAATAGGAACACACTCTATGAAATTCAAAACTAAGTTAGCGGCTGCAGCAGTCGCACTTGGGCTTGCAAGCCAGGCGCAAGCAGCCACTGTTTTTAAAGATGACGAAACACAAGTGGATATCTATGGCTACGTTAAAGTTGACTTGCGTCACGTAAGTGGAGACATCCCATATCGCGATTTTTGGATTGGTGGTGGCGCTGCACCTGGTGGTGATTTCTCAACGACAAGATTCAACGTAAGAGAATCTCGTTTAGGCTTTAAAGTTGCCCATGGTGATGTCCTTGGTGTGATCGAGATGGATTTCTACGGCGGTGGCGGTAACGAAATCATATCAAACTCTTCCAACCCTAGAATTCGTAACCTTTACATCAAAACAGGCAACTGGTTAATTGGTCAAAACTGGTCAACTTTCATGCCTTTACACACGCTTGCTGAGACACTTGATTTTGGTGGTGCACACGTTGGTGAATCCTTCTTGCGTCAAGGTCAGGTACGTTACACATCTGGCGGTTTCTCTTTTGCAATTGAAAACCCAGAAACATTCGGTGGTTCAGGTGACTCAGATGAGTCATTGGTAGATTTCATCGGACGTTATGACACCAAAGGCGATTGGGGACAACTTTCAGCGTCTGTACTCGTTCGTCAAGTTGATCCTTCAGGTGTTGATGATACCGGTATTGCAGCGAACGTAGCGGCTAAGTTCAATGTTGGCAAGAAGAACGACTTTAAACTAGCGATAACTGCGGGTGAGTACGGTCGCTATGCGGGTACAGTAGCTGTTCCTGGTGTTGCAGTTGACGAAAATGGCAACACAGTTGTTGAAGAAGGTTTGTCAATTTCAACGTCTTACCGTCACTGGTGGAATGATACTACGCGTTCAACCATCTATTATGGTCAAAGTACTACCGATGTAGGTGATCTTGACCGTTCACACTGGGGCGTTAACCTTATTACCCAACATTCGGCCAAGTTGAAGTACGGTGCAGAAATTGGTGAATACATCGTAGATGATACAGAAGAGTTAAGCTCTACTTACTTCCAAGTATCTGTGCAGTGGTCATTCTAAAACAAAGCATCACACAGCCCCCTCTCTCGTAAAGACGGGCAGAACAAGGCCAGCTAGAATGCTGGCCTTTTATTATTTTGAGGTTTGACAAAACAGCATCACTGGAGCGTCGGTCTCGATTGCGTTCTCAATTTGATAGGCCTGTAGTTTTCCCTGTTTTTCCAATTCAGTCATGATATCAAGACCTCGTTGCAGCGGGGCACATGATTTTTCCTTTTGATTGCCCGCATAGAGTATTTCAGCGAATGTAATTAAAGCGTCTGCATGGTCTCGTCTATATCCGGTATTATCGTTTTGCGAACTGATCAATACTTCTCTTATGAAAACGCCTTCTTGCGCTGCATTAACGGCTTCATCAAAACGCTCAAGGTCAACCAACGTTCTCGCGTACTGTAGTTGTATAACTGATATCGCTCTGTAAGCGCCGAAGTCGTTCTTGTCCTTATCATAAAGCTGTTGATACATAGTCAAGGCTGTCTCTATATCAGGGAGCGCTTGCTCGCTTTCGTAAATGCCATATAGCAATAATGCGCGTTTCCACAGTAGTGTTGCTAGAATCTGCGATAATGAAGACTTTTGAGGGTTTTGGCTAACGATGTTCTGCAACCTTTCAATACCATCATTCAGTGAAGATTGGGCGTCTTCATAACTGCCTCCAACGAGGTCAATATGTCTAGACTGCGCATCGCCATAATCAGCCAGTAGTTTAGCCACCATAACATCTATATCTACGTTGTCAGGGTAGTCTTTTTGAGCTTGCTCGCTTATTTTGATGGCCTTCTTAAAAATAGGTAGGCCCTTATCGCCTTCTTTTTCCCAGATATATGCATTGCCATGAATTACCATTGCATCGGTAATTGATTTGTAGTCGTTTACCGTGGGTGGTTGAAGTGTGACCAACGCATTAAAAGCGTTTTCTGCAATCATTGCTTTTTCGATTGTCGCAGGTGAATCATCATTTGCAAGATATTCAAACACTGCGTAGGAATAAGCGGTTTGTAACACCGCTCGGTTCACATCGGCATTTTTAGAGTGCTTTTCCTTTAACGTGATTAATCCATTTAATGCTTTATTTAATGCAACTTGAGCCTGCTCCCGTCTGCCTAAATTTGGACCTCCAGGTATTCCTGAAATATCCGCCAATCGCCTATAACCTTGCAGTGTTTCTAGCTGCAACGACAAAGGCGTTCCTATGCTTGCATTGAGCGAATCTAGATAAACAAGGGCTTTATCTGCTACAGATTCTCTCGCTGACGTTGTACCCGTTATTGGCGTTAACGCATCGTAGAGGTCAAAGAGCATAAAATTTGCCAACTCTCTTACTTCATTAAAACGGTTAGATGCCTGCTTTTCCGCTTCAACGGCTCTAAAATACAAATTAGCAAATATTAGAGCAGCAATAATGATGGCGGTAAAAGCACTCGTTAAACCAGCAACGGCGTATTTATGCAGTGCAACATTTCGCTTCCATCGATACTGCCAATTAGCACCCATTGCATCAACGGGCTTTGCTTCCAGATAGTTGCCCAAATCATTTTGCAGTAATTCTACGCTTTGATACCGCTGATCTGGCGTTTCAGCAGTCGCTTTGTCAATAATTGCGTTGATGTCCGTCTTTCTAGGTAACGAGAGGTGCTTAGTCATGTATTTGAGTAGTTCACCCAATGAAAAGATATCGCTAATTGTTGTTGCTACGTTCCCGGCTAAGCGTTCAGGAGAAGTAAACCCTGCCGTATGCGCCATACTTGGTCGAGTTTCCATGGTTGTAGAACCTATGGTATGTGACACCCCAAAATCAATAATCTTTACTTCATTTTCATGGGATACAAGTATATTACCTGGTGCGAGATCTCTATGGATGATCAGGTTTTTATGGGCATAGGCAACGCCGTTACACATTTGCCCAAACAACTCAAAACAGGTTTCACTTGACGGTTGTTTTTCACGTAGGTAGTGATGCAGTGATTGACCTTTGACATACTCCATGATGAAGTATGGCAAACCATCTTCTGTCTCCCCACCATCATAAAACTGCGCAATGTTTGGGTGCTGAAGACTTGCCAGTAATCGCCTTTCATCGCGCAACCGTTTCGTAAGTTTTTCAGAGGGCTCTGTCACCGCGACAAGTTTTATAGCGACTTCATGATCAAAGTCAGCGCCTGTTCTCTTGCCACGATATACAACACCCATACCACCCCGACCGATTTCATTTTGGATTTTATAGTTGCCGATTTGTGATGGTTGGCCTAAGTCAAGCAGTGCTTTTAGACCCTGACCGGTAACAGGTGCTTCTTCGTCTGCCGCAAGTGCTTGAGCAAGTAAATATTTTGCGCGTCGCCGCAACGCCTGATTGTCGCCAGTATTTTGTTCGATAAATGCCAGTCGTTGCTCTGGGGCGATATCCAACGCCTCTTCAACGATTTGAAGCGCTTTTTCATCTAATTCAAAATCAGGCTGCGTCATATTTTAATGCGTCTTTTAGCCAACCCCTTGTTGCTCGCCACGAACGCTTAACGGTGGTCGTTGAAATATCTAAAACGGATGCAATTTCTTCGTATGTCATGCCACCGAAATAACGCATTTCTACAATTCTTGCCCGATTTGGATTGATGCTGCTCAATTTTTTCAGGACAGCATCGAGTTCTAATGCAGGTAGGTCGTCCTCATTTTCTGCGCCTAATTCAGTGCATAGTGTGACCAAATCACCTCCGTGCTTTTGCGACATCTTTTGCCGTGTTCTATCGACGATAATAAATCGCATTATGCGCGCGCATAGCGCAAGCATATGTGAGTGATCATTGATTTGCACTTGCTCACTTTGCAGCAGTTTTACAAATGCTTCATTTGCAAGGTCACCTGTGACAAAGGTGAGAGGAGCCTGATTGCGTCTTAACACGATGGATGCGATTTTCTCTACCTCTGCATTAATTAGAGTAAACAGACTATCACGCGCATCAGTATCACCGTTTTGCCAACCCCTGATGAGAGAGTTCATTTTTAAAACTCTTTGTTCTTTATCATCCATGTACATGCACCACTTTTTTTGGCTGAATTTTTAGGGACGGCACACAACCTTATCGTAAATGCAATGAAAATTGTATATTTTTTAAGCGTTATTCAGGCAAAGTCTTCCTAACTTTTTGACCCTTTTATCGATTGTTTTTCGGTTTCTAAAACAAAGGGTCTTGTTATGAAACATACGTCAAAAGAGAATATCTTATGTTTTTGAAAATATATCGAACATTCAACATTGCACTGCTGTTGCTTCTTTCTATAGGCACTATTAATGTAGCCTTTGCAAACTTAGGGACATTAAAAGAAGTATTACATACAGGCTATTCCGATGGTTGGAATGGGAGCATAAAATCTGATGAATATTGGTTAGAGAATACAAACGAACCAGGCGCAATCCGGTATTATTATGCTGCAGATAGCGGAAACAACGGTCAGCGTATAATTTCGACCAAAGTGTTACTAGATGCGGCCGATCCATATTCGGAAGCCGGTCTCCTATATGGTTTTGACAAGTCAAGTCGCAGTTACTTTCTCGTCAATATAACAGCAAGTGGCACATTCACAGTCACGCGGCGAGATAGTGATGGCTTTAATATCATTTTTGAAGAATATCTCGACGTAAATCCAACGTCCTTCAATAGTATATCAATCGAAGAAAACGGTAATCGCCTAACATTTTCAGTCAATAACAAATCGCTAGGTAATGTCTCTCACAGTGCGGCAGGTAAGGGCAGTGTAGGCATTGTGGCCATTGGCTTAGGCAAGTTTGGGTTTTCAGATTTCGTGGAAAATGCAAGTGCTAACTCTGATCAAATGAGCGTAAATCATCAGAGCAGACCGTCTCCAAATTCGAACAATCGCAGTCTAAATACACAGCCAACTGCCATAGCCGCAAGTCGTAACCCGCTGGATGAAAGGTTTAAAACACACTCAATCAGGGACGAATTTGGCTTCGAACAACCGATGGAAGCGATGACAATCAAAATGCCGGAGAGTTGGGAAGTTAAAGGTGCTGTGCAGTGGTATGGCAAACCTTCTTGTGCACTTGACGTCAGTATTCCAAAAGTTCATTTAAAAGGAACATCTAGCAACGGCTTGCAGTGGGTTGAAGTCATTCCTGGCGGCATTTGGGCATGGAATACGAACTTTGATGCGATGCCGCAAATGGCTAAGTCTGAAATCGTAGGATGCGATGCCAGAAGAATTGTCGACATACAGACATTCGTTAATCAATACATACCGACCATTCGACCCAATGCAAAAACAAAATCGATGCGTCCTCGGCCTGATGTGATTCAAGAGATGATGCAAGAACAAGCTGCTGATTTTGCAAAATTTCGACAGCAATATCCAAATATGAGAGTGCGGCCCGAGGCGATGGAGGTTCAATTATCCTATGACGCCAACGGCAGAACGGTTAACGAGCTATTAATAACCATCATAATGTTTCTGGACCAACCTGGTGTTGATGTGTATGGAGGTATGAGTGCCGTTCAGACGATTGCAATGGCAATGGGCACCGTAATGACCGCTACGGTCGAAGGGCCAGCTAATGAAATTTTGTTGAAAACTATCGGTGATACCATTGTTAATAATCAAGCCTATCAATCGAGATTGCGTCAACACTTTAATCAACGTACTCAACAAATGGCGCAAGCTACGCAACGCAAGATGGCAGCTAATCGCGCGTTTCGCAATAACTTAGCCAAATCCAATAATACTGCCAAAACATACAGTGATATTTTAGATAGCAATATGGCGAGCTGGAATAAGATACAAGGTATGAAAGATGCTGGTCAGAGTAAACTGGTTGATGCAACCCTTGAACGTACGCCTTGGCAAACGACATATGGCGAAACCGTTTATATGCCGCAGCAGTATCAGCGCGTGATCCAACTACCTAATGATGTATTTGCAGGCACTAACGACAATTTCTTTAATCCTATGAATGGAACTTCGTTAAATCAGTATCAGTACTGAGGACATGTCATAGGAAGTGTCGCTGAACTATTAACACTTTATTCTAGAGTCAACTGTTGTTCGTTGAAGCGTCAATGCGTCTAGCGGAGGGATTTTGACATTTAAAAGTGTGCTCGCGCATGGACGCGCGAGCCCAAGCGCCCAGGGAAGGTGCAAAGCGTCTTTTAAATGTTAACATGCCGCAGCTAGGAAGCAGAGCTCAAACGAATAGCATTCTTCGATGGATTAGGACTGTGCTGCATCAATGTTTGAAGTAATGACCTTTAGACTTGTATGCACCGCGAAGATGTTCAATGAGAAGTTTTATTTTTTTGTCAGGTTTTCGTGCACGAGGATATACAGCGTAAATACCTTCTTTCTTTGCGGATTGGTCTGCCAATAATCGAATCAGGCGTCCTTCTCTAATATCATCATAAACAAGCACGTGTGGTAAGTAAGCAATCCCAAAATGGGATAATGTCGCTTGTTTAAGTGAGCTTAAATCATTTGCATTGAATTTACCTACAACTTGTTCGGTATGATCAATACCGTCGACTTCAAATAACCATTGGTGGTTGCCGCTTTCCGATTTATAAGTTAGGCAGTTGTGGGTGGCTAACTCTGAACTATTTTCTGGCGTACCATGACGTTTAATGTATTCAGGCGATGCGACGACGACCCAATGTGAATTAACCAAGCGTCGTGCCAGCAGACTTGAGTCTTCCAAATCACCTGTTCTTATTGCTAAGTCAAACCCTTGTTCAATGATATTCACGAAGCGATCATCTACATGTAAATCAACTTCAATATCGGGATAGAGCCTACAAAACTTTGCAATAGCATCAGTGAGCACAAAGCGTGCAGAAACTGTCGGCATAGTTATCTTAAGTTGACCACCGATGGTTTCACTAAAACCACATACAGCGTCTTGGGCATCAATAAGCATCTCTGACGCCACTTTGGCTTTTTTGTATAAGGTTTTGCCACCTTCAGTGAGACTCAATTTACGCGTGGAGCGATATAAAAGCTGAATATTCAATGACGACTCAAGCCGTCCGATTCGTTTTGAAACGACGGAGTTGGTTAGCTCTTGTTGAGAGGCGACTTTTGAAAAAGAGCCTGCCTCAACTACTTGAACAAACAATAAAATATCGTCAGCTTTAGGTCTTAACATGGAAATTTAGTTTTGAGAAGTTATCTAAGATAATACCAAAATTGGAAAAACTGATTTTGCGCAATTGGTCTTATAGAGGTTATGAATTTGTTGTTTCAGAGGATATCTGGATTCTGCCACTCTCCAGTTTTACCGCCGGATTTGGTAAGCACAGTGATTTCACTTATTTTCATCGCTGGATCTGACGCTTTACACATATCAAACAACGTGAGGCAAGTCACGCTGACCGCCGTGAGTGCTTCCATTTCGACGCCGGTTTTGCCGTTGAGTTTGCACATCGCATTTACCACGAGTCTTAAATTCTCTGCTTCAACGTCTATTGATACGTCCACTTTTGAAAGCATGAGGGGATGACACAGTGGAATGAGGTCGCTACAGCGCTTTGCTCCCATAATGCCTGCGATTTTTGCTGTAGTAAGAACATCGCCTTTCTTGTTTGTTTGCTCGATGATTTGGTCAATGGTTTGCTCAGACATGTAAATATACCCTCGAGCAGTTGCAATCCGTGTAGTCTCGTTTTTGTTATTCACATCGACCATATTGGCTGAGCCCGATGCATCAACATGGGTGAGCTTGTTCACTAGTTGTCCTCGTTCACTATTTAAACCACCGTTGAAACGACTCAGCGTCCGAATGCTTCGCTTCTACCCATTCTTCTCCATTACTTGTGAACTCTTTCTTCCACAAAGGCACAGACTGTTTCAAATAATCCATAATGAACTGAGCAGCTTCAAACGCATCTTTTCGGTGAGCAGATGTAATGCCGACGAACACGATTTGTTCAGCGGCGGAAAGGTTGCCTATGCGATGTATGATTCTTATTTGTCCGAGTAACCACCGTGATTCTGCTTCATGACAGATATTCTCAATGGCTTTCTCTGTCATTCCTTCATAGTGCTCAATACAAAGGCCCGAAACATCATCTTTTACGTTGTAATCACGCACTAGGCCAGTGAACGTAACGATTGCGCCGTTTTTACTTGAATTCCGGTGTTCAGTATCGCTTTTATTCTCGCAGTTACTTTTGGCCGTGTTATTTTCCGAACAGTGTCTTAGCGCCTCATATTCTGCAGCATGTTCAAAATCCTGAGACTGTATCGAGATACTGATCATGCTACGTTTTGCTCTTTTGCAAAACATGGGGGGCAAAATTGCAAGGTGCATGTTCGCCATCTAACTGACATTGGATGATGCCAGTCCATGCGGTTTTGCAGGCCCCTGTCGAACCGGGCATACAAAAAATGATGGTATTGTTGGCCAATCCTGCAAGTGCTCTTGATTGAATAGTCGACGTTTCTATCTCCTTGTAGGAAAGGTATCGGAATAACTCACCAAAGCCTTCAACGTGTTTATCAAAAAGTGGTGATACCGCTTCAGGTGTTGAATCACGAGAGGTAAAGCCTGTCCCTCCAGTAATGAGAATAGCGTGAATATTTTTATCTGCGATATGATGGGAAACCTTCGCTCTGATCAAATACACATCGTCAATAACAATGTCTTTGCACACAACGTTATGCCCAGCGACATCAGCACTGTTGACAAGATAATCGCCGGATGAATCATTTTCTTCTGTGCGAGTGTCTGAGACGGTGATAACTGCTATGTTGAGAGGGCGAAATACAAATTCAGCCTTTGCCATTTGGTTCTCCTATACCATATCAAGCATACCTTACGGATTTATTCATAATAACATATGAGCTTTTTGCAAGTCTTCCGGTGAGTTAATGTTTGTAAGTTCATCGTTGTTTTCACACTCGACACATTTGACTTTTATCGAATCGATAAATCGCCCGACAGAGAAGTTGTTGGAACGCTTCAACTGATGCTCTAGCAAATCTATAAGGTGTTTCGAATTTTTTAAAAAAAGCGGGAAGTTATTGTCACCAATACTGACATGAGTGTGATCCTCTATGCCTTTTTTTACAGTCTTTTGCAGCGTAGCAGCAGAAATCAGCGGCAAATCTACAGGTAAGAACAATATATCATTCTCCTGATATTGAACGCATGCTGCATGAATGGCTGACAGTGGGCCTTTGTGAGGGATGATATCCTGAATATAATCCGTTTTTGCTTCGTTTCGACTGATTCGAATGTTAAAAAACGAAGCTTCTCGTAGATTGCGTATTGCGATATCCATTAGCGAGTGGTCGCCGAGTTTGACATGTGCTTTGTCTTGTCCCATTCGGTTTGAAAACCCGCCGGCCATGATGACGCAGATAACACTCCTGTTTTGATCTTGCATTTCATGCCTTCTTATTCTTCTGTATGTCACTACAATATAGTATGTTCAACAAACTCTTGTAGAAAAAAAGCAACCGTATGAGCTTGTCATGAAAGAAATCACAACGGAAGAAGCGCTTCGATATAACAGGCAAATACTGATGCCAGGTTTTGACTTGGAAAGACAAGAGCGATTGTTATCGAGTCGTGCGTTAATTATTGGTGGGGGCGGTTTAGGCTGCAGTGTCGCGCAGTTCTTATGCGCTTCCGGCGTTGGCACTCTTTCGGTGATTGATGACGACAACGTCGAATTGACGAATTTGCCCCGCCAAATATTGCATACAGAAGCGGATGTCGGTAAACCGAAAGTAGCATCAATAAAAGCGGCATTAGCAATGCTAAACAGCAAAACTAAGGTTATCGCGATAAACGATAGAGCGATACACAGTAACCTGTCATCATTAGTGAAAGAACACGATATCGTGTTGGATTGTAGTGATAATCTAGAAACCAGAAATTTGATAAATTCACTAAGTTACCAATTCGGTGTGCCATTGGTATCAGGCGCAGCCATTCAGATGCATGGGCAAGTGTTCTGTTCCATGCCGTCAGAAAAAAGCGCTTGCTACGCGTGTATCAGTCGCTATTTTAATGCGCCTAACTTATCTTGCATGGAGTCCGGCGTAATGTCTCCACTTGTAGGTATTATCGGCGCAACGCAGGCTATTGAAGCCATCAAAATACTCAGTGGATTCGGTAAAACTGCTATCAATAAACTTCAACTATACGATGCCATGCAATCTGAATGGCAGACCATTAATATCAAAAAGCATGCAAACTGCTATGTGTGTAACTGATAAACAGGATTACCGCGTCTTTTAACACCAATAGCTGAAATAAAATCTGCTTGTTTTTTGCACTAATATAATGTGAATTCCTTCTTTTTTGGTGCAAATTCACCTTTGACGCAATCTATTTTTAAGCGAAAAAGTGTAAGTTATTGATTTTTATTGATAAATATTGTGGCTTGTTTTTTGCCCTTGTTTTTACCAATACATCTTCGAAGAAACGCTTCAAGCATCAGCAATTCCTCAACGACAATCACCTCATTAAAAAAAGGAACGCAACATGACGCCAGAACAAATAGACCTTGTGCAAGACAGTTTCAAAAAAGTAGCGCCTATTGCCGACAAAGCAGCAGAGCTCTTTTACGGAAAGCTATTTGAAATCGCACCGGAAATTAAGCCGCTTTTTAAAGCAGATATCACTGAACAGGGCGCAAAACTGATGCAGATGATTGGTATTGCTGTTAAAGGTTTGAGTAATCTCGAGTCAATTGTGCCAGCAGTCCAGCAATTAGGACGAAACCACAGTGGATATGGTGTAAAAGAGGAACATTTTGCACCCGTTGCACAAGCGCTATTATGGACATTGGAACAAGGCTTGGGAGACGATTGGAACGACAAGCTCAAAGAGGCTTGGACAGATGCTTATGGCATATTGTCATCCACCATGATCGACGCAATGAAAGAACACGAAAAAGAAGACGAAATGCCAGTAAAAGTGAGTTTTTTCTCTAAATTGAAATCCATGTTTGCGCCAGCATAAAATATTTTGGACGATAGAAAGGATGGTCTTCACCATCCTTTCACTTCAATCATGCTAGCTAGCCGCCTGTGACTGGTGGGAAAAAAGCAACTTCATCATTGCTTTGAACTTTGTCACTTAGCTCCGTAATTTCCTGATTTTTCGCAACCAGCACGTTCCCTTCATTTAGTAGTGAAAACTTATCATTTTGCGCCTGCAACTGCTGGATCAAATCCATTATGGTTAAGGGAAACTCGGTGTCGAAAGACATGTTGTCGATACCGAGCTGTTCGCGCAAAGATGCAAAAAACTTTATGTGAACCATATAAACACTAATTTAAACCTTTTATTAAGTATATGATTCGTGTTTGAAATTGTAAAAACTTCTGTTTTTGTTTTTTATTTCAATTCGCGAAGCTTTTCATTCAGTTCGTAACTTCTGTCGGTGACGATTTTTTCAAGCGTAGCTATTCGGTCTTTGAGGGCATCGATTTCTTCGTCTTTTTCACTACGTATGTTTTGTGCTGATGTTGAAACGTTTTCGTTATGATTATGCTGATTTGGGAAAGGAGAATCGGCAATACCATTAAACCAATCCTCAAATTTCAATCCATATTTTTTATCAATCAATGAAAATGAACAACAAATAACAAAAAAGCCCGCAAAGATAATAAAAAAAGTTAGTGTATCCACCATTTTTCTCCTACAAATTATATGTTTAGCTAACCCGTTGTTTGCACCAGATTACCAACATTGCATTGGTGCAAACGGCTATAACAAGTCTGTGTTAACGTTATAGTCATTGAGAATTGAAATTTATTACAAAATTTCTGTAAGAAATTTGATGGCTTAACGACTTACTTAGAAATCGCGTTATTACACCTCCTTCGTTTCGATAAAACGGGCTAAGGCTATCGCAAATGTTTAACTACCAATTTGGAACGTCACACTAAATAATCAGACGCTAGCATTATGAAAGAGCAACACACTAGCGATATTGACAAAGTACTCACTGAGTATGGTGGTCTATTATCGAGAGTCGCCAGTGCTTATGAAGCAAATACTCATCTACAAGAAGAACTGCTGCAAGAAATCTGCGTTGCGGTGTGGCAGGCATTATCTAGATTTAATCATCAATCCAACGTAAAAACATATATTTTACGCATTGCCCATAATCGGGCGGTCTCTCATATCTCAAAAGAAATGAAAACCGTAAAAAGCCAGCAAGGTCAAGAGGTTGACCTTTACTCAATTGCAAGCATGAATCAGTCTCCTGAAGAACAAACACAGAATAGTCGCAAAATAGAGCAGCTTCTGGATGCTGTAAGGCGATTAAAGCTGCCAGCAAAACAAGTATTAACGATGTCGATGGAAGGACTGAGTTATCAGGAGATAAGCGACATAACGGGCTTTTCAGTAAACAACGTTGGCGTCATGATAAATCGTGCGCGAGCATCTATCGCGAAGGAGGTTAACAATGACTAACGGTGGTCAAACAACTAACGATGGACGTAATCCCGATGATCTTAGTGAACTATGGCAAACGCAAACCACAGCAAAGCTTGTTCCTGATAACATTATAAGGCGAGCGCGATCTCAGCGCATAAAGCAGCGTTTTTATATGCTGCTGGATGTATTAAGTCTGTTGCCGGTCGCAATTTATATACTCATGGATATTGAACTTCCAACTACCCTGCATATTTTTATTTTATTGGCCGGATTCCTTGGTCTAATAACCATTTTCTATTTTGCAAAGTTGCGCTGGCAAGCAATGGTGCAATCGCAACTTGAAACAGAACAATACGTGATTATGCTTCACCAACAATTAATAAATAATGCGCGCATCGCATTTTTAAACAAGCATTTTGGCTGGATAGCATTATTGCTACTAACCAGTGCATTTGTGATAAATAGCATCGTTACACAATCTTCTATAGAGGAGATGTTTGGGTACATTGCAAGGGCATTGGCGTATGGTTTGGTGATAGTCATTCCATGGAGCTATTGGGCCCATAAGCGCGAAAAACGTTTTAAAAAAGAGGCTGAACAGCTCGAAATGCAGATCCAGCTGAGTGAGCGGTAACTTACCATTAATCCTATGCGGTTGCTTACTATCCTGCTTATAATTTATAAGAGTCTTGACGGGACAACCTTTGCTCAAGTGCGATAGGCGTACGTTTTAGATTGATATTGCATGTTAGGTAGTGTATTTGGAGATATTGTCCAGCATAGAATTGGCAGTAAAGGCAAGTTGGTTCGACGCAACAGCGACTTTTTCAGCACCTTCTGCATTTTTCTCTGACATTGCATCGATTTCTCTTATGCCTGATGTCATACCATTGAGGCTGAAGCTTTGCTGCTGGGCTGATTGTTCAACCGCGGCGCTAAAATCTTCCAGTTCGCGCATATTCTCAGCAATTTGTTGTAAAGCGTCTCGAATAGAGTCCGCCATGCTAACGGTATTATTCGCTCTCTCGGCACCCTTCGCTATGGTATTAAATGCTTGGTCGGAACTGTCGCGCAACTCATCAACTACGGACGATATTTCGACTGTACTGTCTTGCACACGCTTGGCGAGTGCTCTCACTTCATCTGCAACAACTGCAAACCCGCGCCCTTGTTCTCCGGCACGCGCCGCCTCTATTGCTGCATTTAACGCCAACAAATTGGTTTGTTCAGCAACAGACCGAATGACATCTACCATTTTAAGAATGTCACCGACCTTGGTATTTAAAAGGTCGATGGATTCACCAACTTTGTTGACTTCATGGGCAGTTTCGTGAATGTCGGCAACCGCTTTAGATACAAGCTTTTCACCGTCTTTCACTGCTGCTGATGATAGCTTGGTGTACTCAGCTATCTTAGAGATAGATTCTATGTCGGCATTTATTCCTGCGCTAAGTAGTTCCGCAGATGTTAGGCTCTGTGTAAGGTTTGAGTGTTGTGAATTTATATTCTCACGTGTTAACTCGCTGGACTCTGCGACTTGGTTGGTTGCAAACGTGATTTCATTCGCAGACGTTTGAAATTCAAGTAAATCAGTTTTTATCTGATCGACAAGTTCATTCACCTTTGTTGCAACAACGCCTAAATCATCATTAGAATATTTATCAATAACCTGCGTAAGATCACGGTCAGTTGCGAGCATATTGAGTTTGTGTTTTAGTTCGCTAGATTGCGCCTGTCGTTGTTTGAGCACAATGTAGATCACCGCTGTTAACACAATCGAAATTGCCATTAAGATCGAATTGAAGATCATATATGAAGTGGAGTCTACGAGCTCATTCTCGTTACTTTGTGCAATCTGTAAAAACAAATCTTCTACTAAATTGCCAATCTCATTTATTCTCGCTGTCGATTGTGCAAACCAATCTGCGCTTTGCGCCGAGAGTTGTTGCGTAGCGTAATTTCTGATTTGACTTCGAAAAGGTTCAACAGATTGTACCGCGTTAGAGTTGGTGAATGCTGTGATAGCTGACTGAAATTCTGGGGTCGAAAGTGTGTTTAAGTTTTTCAACAGCGTTTGCTGGCTAACTAAATTTGATTTGTGTGCACTTAATTGATTTGCATTCAAGTCGCCTAAAGCGAAGTAGTTACTGAGCATGGCCCTCTCCAAGCCTGACAGTTCTTGCAATTCAGCGAGTTTAAATAGCAGCAAAAATCCCTGCTTGGCATTCGCATCATTAACATATTTCACTAATGACGCCTTAAAATTGATCAATATGCCAGTAATTTGCGTGTAGTATTCCACCGTCTGAGGGACGGATGTACTCAGTGAGTCCACTTCGGTGCGCGAACGTTTCAATTTGTTTATGAGTGAGTTCAAGGGTTGAAACAGTGCGTCATCTGCGAAATAAACCTTTTCGCCCGCCTCAGCTTTCGTCAGAGCATTTATCGAAAAATCCACTTTTTCTCGTTGTACCAATAGCGCGTCTTTAAAATCAGCACCATCACTTCCTATAAAGCCGGCGGACATTCCTCTTTCTTTTTGAACTTCAGTCAAAAGTTCATACGACAATATGGCGAGTCGCAATTCTGCTTGTGTTAATTTGGCATCTGCCAACGAGTTCATTGACTTGACCACGGCATACAGAATAAAAATAGCTAAAAATGCCACTGGAACCAGTGAAAAAAAAGTGATTCGCTTACTCAACCAAGCTTGCATTTTTTTATTTACTCGACCTCAATTTTCTTTGCAGATGTATCGGCAAATAATGTACGAAGTTAAATGTTCAACGCATGTGAAAGTAATACACTATAACTCATTGGAAGAGATGTTGTTCAGATTGGTTTACAAGCGTAGAGTCTGCAACTAAAACCGTTATGAGAACTGCGATTTGTATTGTTCAGTAACGTCAATGAGTTTTCCCTCGTGCAACTGATAAATCGTATGGGCACTGAGAATAGTTTCAGGACGGTGTGCGATAATAATGCGCGTCATCGAGAGTTGTTGAACAGCTTGATTAACATGATGTTCAAGCGCGATATCCAAATGACTGGTCGCTTCATCTAAAAATAAAATCTTAGGTTGTCGATAAAGCGCACGGGCTAAAAGTAATCGCTGTTTTTGACCGCCTGATAATGCACTTCCCATATCACCGACCAAAGAGTTGTATCCCATGTTCATTTGGCTGATATCTTGGTGAATACCGGCCATGATGGCAGCTTGAGTAACCTGTTCCATATTCATCTGGGGGTCGAAAAAACTGATATTTTCTGCCAGCGTTCCCGACATAAGCTGGTCATCCTGCATCACTGAAGCAATCTGTTGTCGATAGTGCCTCAGTCCTAAGTGCTTAATATCTATGCCATCAACCTCGATTTTGCCAGAAGTAACTGGCAATAGCCCCAGCATTAGTTTCATCAGGGTAGATTTTCCTGCACCTGAAGGGCCGATAATGGCAATGTTATCGCCTGCATCAATGGTTAAATTGAGATTATCAAAGAGTTTTGGCTCGTTATCAGCGTATCTGAATGACAGATTATCAATGGTAAGTTGACCGCTAATGTCTTGATACTGGTGCTCAACCCCTTCTTTTTCTTTGTCAGCCAACGCAATGTCTGCCAATCGGTCAAGGTGCAATGACGTCATCTTTATATCAATGAGATTACCGATTAAACCTGACATGCGGTTGGTGAACTGGGTTTTATACGCCATAAACGCAAACAGCATCCCAACCGACATACTACCTTCCATGACAGCAAGTGCCGCCAAATAGACAACAAGCACATTTTCAATACCGAAGAGTAAGCTATTAATCGTTTGATAGGAAATATGCCACTTTCCTAGACGATACTCCTGATTAACAGCATCCGTATATTTGTTTTGCCAGAGGTTCAGGCGCTGTGTCTGTTGTCCAAAGAGTTTTATGCTCTGCATGCCACGCACAGTTTCCATAAAATTAGACTGCTCAGATGCGCCGGCCACAATACTAGCCTCAGTGAGTTGATGCAGAGGACGGTATAGCGCAAAGCGCAAGATGGCGTAGAGCACAACTACCCCAATTACCACAATGGCTAAGGTCACATCGTATAAAAACATCATCACTAGGACGACAATCGACATCAGTCCGTCAATAACGCCTGAGACAATTTTGTTGGTAAACAAATCTCGAATTGCGCTGAGTGAGCCGAATCTCGATACAACGTCTCCCATGTGGCGTTTGTCAAAATAGTCCATGGGCAAATGCACCAAATGGCGCATTAGGTTAGTTGCCATCTGAACACTCATGGTAGTGGATAGATGCAGTACTACCCAGCTTCTAAACGTTTCGGTAATGACGCTCACAAGCATTACCAGCCCAAATCCCAAGGCCAACACTACCAACAGAGGCTTGTCAAAACTCACCAAGACTTCATCTACAACGGTTTGTGTGTAATAGGGCGCGGCAAGCATTAAGAATTGCAATATAAGCGATAAAACAAACAACTTAATGAGCGAAGACTTAAGTCCATCAATGCGCGTCCAGAATGCAGTGATTCCTAACTTCGCGCGTTCGTCTTTTTTCTTAAATTCCGACGTCGGGGTTAACTCAAGCGCTATTCCCGTAAATGAGGTATCCACTTCCTTCATCGGCACAACACGCTCACCAACAGCAGGGTCGAGAATTGTAACCGACTGGCGCGTAACTTTTTTGAGCACCACAAAGTGATTCATATCCCAATGCAGAATACACGGTGTTTTTAGGTTTTTAAGCTCATCTAATTCAAGCTTCAGGGCACGTCCAACCATGCGCAACTGCTCTGCAAGCTGCATCAACTGCTGCAAATTTGCGCCTTTGAACGACACACTGTATCGACTACGAAGCGTCGATAAATCTATTTTATGGCCATGGTGATTGGCCACCATGGCGATAGAGGCTAAACCGCATTCTGCAGCTTCGGATTGGTAGATCACTTGACGAATACTTCCTGTTTCAACAATATGGAGTGGTCAGAAAACCACACTGAGTTTGCGTGGATCAGCTGTTATAGTCTCTAGATGTAAAACCAATAGTCATTAGGTTCACAAAGTCCGATGCAATAATTTCGAACACACTCACTAATTAAATACTCACAACGAGTAATTAAATTAGCGAAGAATTGCTCTACAACCAACTGTCTGTTGGAACTGAAATTTTTGTCCACGTAAACGTAAGTTGCGGTAGTAAATGCTTTACATGGAAGTAGAAGGAATCATAAAGGCGGCATAGCCCCGTCTTGAGCAAGATTTTGAAAGAGTGGTTTAATGCCGCTTGGGTTGGTTTTAGTTTCACGCTCTTGTCAAAAGTGTAACACTGATAGAACTCAAAAAACCTCAGATGACTGACATAAACCGCTGACAAACGAGAGACAGTATTCTCAGCTTATCAGCTCATATCAGGGCAGGTACGATTGTAGAAATTCACATTTAGCCTAAAAATCTTCCGTCTCATAGTGTTAACTTCAAGTTAGTTTTTTACGTGCGAATTCAACAGTCTCTTTAACCTAAAATGCACATGGATTGGGGCCAACAGCACGATAAAAATCTTTAATAAAATGGTATCAATACCAAGTATTTCATCATGCACTCCCAGTGCGACCGTAATGACTACATAGCTCATCACCAACAGCGGTATGTCTATTGCCTTATGCATTTTTACCTCACAAAAACTGTAAAGCAGCGACCGCGTTGAGGCTATCACCTTAACGCAATAAAAATTTAAGTTTTGAGCGTATAATAAAAATTAAATTCTTAGCTATTTTAAAAATCAGATGCTTGTTCCACAAAGGTTCACGTCTCGCGCTGGACTTTATAATAAATACCTATTGCTCATCGGCTCTTTTTTCTTTTCAAGAAATCTACAAAATCAACGCATAGCATTATGAATACAATAGTAAGCCAGAACAATCCGAACGAAATTATAAGATAATCGGCCGTACTGAGCTTTTCCTGTAGGGAGAGTTTTTTATGCGCATTATTAAAACCGAGTCCCAAAAAAACGAGACTAAGTAAACATGGGAAAAAATAGTTTCTCATAAATACAATTGCCAATTGCATCTCGAAAAGATACAACTGGCATCTTCTCCTTTTTATGCTTTGTTAGCTAGAAAAACAAAAGTACCTGCTACGGCTCCAAGTACAACTCCTACGCCAATTCCAATCGGACCAGCTATGCCACCTATTTTTCCACCTATTTGTGCTCCTGCAACCGCAACGCTACCAGCAGTAAGTGTGCCGGCCACACCAGCCGCTAAATTCTGAGATGAATTACCTCCAACAATAGAATCAATTTGTTCATTTGTTAGCTCTTTCATGTTTAGTTAACTCCTCAATTTTTGCTTAGAACGAAACCAGTAATTATTCCCGTAAGGCCACCAAGTCCCGCGCCAACTGCGGCACCAATTATAGCGCCAGCAGGGCCAGCACCTAGTCCAATTTTTGCACCAATTTTGGCACCCATAGCCATGCCTCCGGCAGCACCAGTCGCAGCGCCAGCTATTCCTCCACCGACAGCCCCATAATGACCTCCACCATTTACTTCGTTGGTTTGCTCTAAACTAAGCTCTTTCATTTTTAATTTCCTTTTAAGGTTTTAATATAAACACGCCCAAAGGGCAATTTTTGTTTGAGTCATCAATCATTGATTATCAAACGGTATCTGCGATCACTCGGAGCTTTCGCCCTGCAGTTGTAACGGTTCTGCGTTTTGTGATTGCAAATTTGGTTGCGCGCTTTCCTCTGGCTTTAAGTGTTGCGCTAAAAAGGTTTCCATTTGTCGATAAAAATCGAATCGGTTTTGTTCATTGGAATACCCATGACCTTCTTCTCTTACCATTGAGATATATGGTTTATTGATGCGTTTTAAGTTTTTTGAGAGTGATTTGTATTGCGACATCGGTACTCTCACATCTTTGCTGCCGTGCGCGATGAATAAATCAGCTTTGATTTTTTCGACGTTATATGCAGGAGAAAAGGCTTTTAGCTGTTCCTTGTCTTTGCCGAGGACTGTATCTAGGTATTTACGACCAGATTCAGTTTTCGGGATATCACCTGACTTTTTCATCTCGAGTAAATCGTATACGCCGACGTAACCAATTCCACATTGGTACAAATCAGGCTCTCTCACCAGACTTTGCAGGGTGCCGTAGCCGCCGTAAGAACCTCCATAAATACATAAGCGTTCTTTGTCAGCAAAACCTTGTTCAATCATCCAATAAGTGGCATCGGTTTTATCATCAATCATCTTATCTCCCCAGTGACCAAAGCCACTTTGTAAAAAGTCGCGGCCATATCCACCTGAGCCCCTGAAATTCACCATCACCACTGCATAGCCGCGACTGGCGAGAAACTGCGCTTCGTTATTCCACTCCCAATAATCTCTTATTCCGTGTGGTCCACCGTGTACGATTTGCACCATTGGGAACGGCGCTTGGCCTGTAATCGGTAGCATGTAGTAGCCATTGAGTTCGACACCGTCTCGAGCATTAAACGAAAACGGAATTTTATCCGCCATTAATTCGGGGTTGATTCCCGTTTGCGTTGAGGCAAGGTATTTGATGGAAGGAGTTGACCCATCTAGCCCGCGATTGAACAAATAAAATTGACCTGGGTCTTTGTCTGTAGATACATGTATTAAGGTTGCGTTCCCGTCTTCCGTGAATGATCGCCCAACGGTTTTTAATGATGTGCTGTCACCTTCGAATGCGGCGTATATTTGGGTGACAACTTCTTTAAATTCACTATCTTCACTCAAAAAGACAACGTCATAATGCCCAGTTGCATAACTGACGATTTCTAATGCGCCGTTGTATAAAGGCGCAAGTCCGAATAAGTCTAGTCTATCTTCTCGATGAATAAGCTTAGTTTCGAGCGTTGCTAGCTCGATGCTATATATGCTTTCCCCACCAAATTCTTTATCGGAGCTAAAATATGCTACCGTGCTGTCTGCATTAAAGCCTAATAGTCTAATCATTGTACCTCTATCATAAATGTCGAGGTCCACTTTACGCCAACTCGCACTAGGTGTTTGTTTCAAGAAAATTTTGACAAGCCCTTGTCCAAACTCATCATTATTGTCTTCGTCATAAGCGGTTGCGATGCGAGGAACGCCATTAGTATCGGCAAGTATTATTTGTGCACCCAATGGCTCGCCAGCGATGTAGTCTTCTTTTCCTGAATCTACATCAATGGTGAACAACTTCGTCTGACCATCATCCCAATAATCCACTGCATGTGTCTTGGTAACTAGTATTTTTTCCGGATCTGAAGGCATCATGCTTATAACGCTATAGTATGACCTGACAGGACGAGTAAGCTGCCTACCGTTTTTACCATCTAAGTCATATGCCACTAATATTTCAGGCGATGAGCGATTATCTAAGTACCCAACATACCGTTGCTGCCCTAAGATAAATCTATCATTGCGGGGCCACATAATGCGCGTAATGCGTCGGTATTCTCCAAAGTTTATTGTGGATTTTACAGTGGTTAAGTTGATATCCATGATACTGACAATATCTGATGTTCCTTTGCGGTATTTAACCGCTAGATGTTTACCATCAGGGGACATCGACATATCTGTAAATTGCACATTTTTAAAAAATGCCTCAATGGGCACATCGGCAGGTGAATTTGCGGAACACGCATTGTTAATCGAAATGATTGATGAAAAAAGTAAGATAGGCGCGATTATCGCCCGAATGCTTCTAGTCATAATAGGTGTGCCTTAGGGGTTTGGAAGTGTTAATTCAGCTAACATTACTAATTCGTAACTGCGCATTGTGACAATCTACAGCCAACAATGCGCCAATAAAGGTTGGATTTCGATTAATTGTTATACTGCTGCATACGGTCATTCATCCATTGATGGGTGGCTTCTTGATTGGCTTCTGACTGGCTTTCAAAAAACGAAGCAGTAGAAGATGGAATGTCACTGTAATAATCACCAAATGAGTGACCGCCATTTACATTTTCCAATTGCTCTACGTTTAGTTTTTTCATATTATCTTTCCTTGAGGTAATAAGTTGATTTTAAGGTTTAAACACGCCCTTTCAGGCTTATTATCGGCTCAAATAACCAGCTTAATAGGCTGCGTTCTTCGAGCACAATATCGGCACTTATGGTCATACCCGGTTGTAACGGAACCGA
>DDLV01000090.1 GCA_002340325.1 Glaciecola sp. UBA2563
CCGCCACACACATAATGACGCCGTAGAAGAACAATAGTGTGTCCCACTCTGCACGAGCGACTTTGTCCATAACATCAAACTCTTTTACATCAGCGCGTTTTTCTGTCATGTCTTCAAACATTTCAACAGCACCAATATTGTTACCATTTTCATCTTTAATCGGCGCTGCACTGAACATCAAGTAAGCTCCAAGATTCTCAAAATAGTTGGCCGCATCGTATGACTTGCCGTCAAGTGGATTATCTCGATATTGTCCTCGATAGTGCTGACGCACGCCGGTTTCAGATTTGTCCTCTAACACGACATCTGCGAGTGTCGGGCGTTCATTTTTGTAAAATGCTTTCCACTGATTGTTTGTACCGATCATTTCTTCAGCCTTGATGCCAGTTAACTGCTCAAGCGCTGCGTTCCAGTGCGTCACTTTATGCTCATTATCAACAATAAAGGCCGGGTACGGTTGGTCATGGATGTGACTGCCAATATCTTTGCCGTATTTCTGTAACACATTAAGTGGATTGTTCTGTGTTTCTTTGCGCCCGCCAAAGATGGAATCAGCCATCAAGGATCGACCCTCTTGACGTTTTAAGTAGAACGAATATAAACCGAGATAGCCCATCCCGAACATCATGCCCGCTGCTGGTGGTAGGTGTAAGGCACTGTGGAAAGTGACCGCAGTGACAATAGTGGCTAAGAATAGACCTATCATTACTCTTGCGCCTTGTTTCATAACTACCTGTTCATTTGATGCTTGAGGCGTACCAGCTGGTAATGCGAAGTTCATGATAATAGCAGGGACTAACCAGTTAATGACAGAAGGGATGAAAATAGGCATGAATTGTAAAAACTCTACCTTACCTTTTTGCCAAACCATCAAGGTTGTAATATCACCAAATGGAGAAAACGCGCCGCCAGCATTCGCTGCGATAACTACGTTGATACATGCAATTGAGACGAACTTATAGTCTTTTCCACCAACGGCCATGACAACCGCACCCATTAATAATGCGGTTGTTAGGTTATCAGCAATGGGAGAGATGAAAAATGCCAGAACACCGGTTATCCAAAATACTTTTTTCAAAGAATAACCTTGTGATACGAGGTAGGCTCGCAATGCTTGAAACACATTTCGTTCTTCAAGTGCGTTGATATAGGTCATCGCTACAAGCAAGAAAAGGAATAACTCAGCGTATTCAATGATCGCGTGTTTGATTGCGTCGTGTGCGTAATCTGACAAGCCAACACTGTTGAATGCTAGCGCTACTAATATCCAGATGATCCCAGCGGCAAACAGCACTGGTTTACTCTTTAGCAGGTGTATCTCTTCTTCGAACGGCACTAATGAGTATGCCAAGACAAAAATAGCAACGGCAGCATAACCGTAAAAAGTTGCACTTAGATCGGGTATTTGTATCGCTTCCCCCCCACCGGATGCAGCAAGTGCGCTAAATGGAAATAACAATAAGCTAAAAACAACGAGCAAAAAGCGAGCGCTTGATGAATGAGCAAGCGAGCGGATCGACGGCAAGTTCATAGAGAGTTCCAATGGCTAAATGTAGTGTGTTGTAATTGCAAGGCAAGCTAACACCTTGTATTAGCGCAAACAATTACACCTTTGGTGGAGGCAGAGTGGTCAAATAGCGCGGGTTAACGAAATAATGCACGTTGAAAGGATAGTTATATTTTAAGAGGTATATTAAATATTACGCTTGTGAATGGCTTTTTTATTTAGCATAACTAAGTTCTGTAATGATTAGCTAAGTAAATAGAAAGTCGCCGGAAGACTGAAAAAGTCAGAGATATCGTTTTGTTATCATTTATTTTTTAGCACATCTATATGTTTTTGCTACTAAATAAATTTACAAGCAGAGCTAATAAAACACTTTTTAGAACATAAAAAAGGGCATACAACTACGCCCTCTTCAATAATTGAATCATTTTTGTAAACTATATGTAAAAACTACTGTTATAACTCACAGTTATGACAACACCTATTCCGACAAACACAAGCTTTGCTGCGAGCATAATTCCCATGTTTTTCCAAAACTTATTATCACTTTTCTCATCTTCTGACATCTATAGGACTCCTATCAAATCAATTGTTGCTCGACATATCTCACGTTAGTTCTCGTAAGATTACTACTTGCAATAATCTATTACT
Source organism: Glaciecola sp. UBA2563 (assembly GCA_002340325.1). Classification (GTDB taxonomy): domain Bacteria; phylum Pseudomonadota; class Gammaproteobacteria; order Enterobacterales; family Alteromonadaceae; genus Glaciecola. The sequence continues at coordinate 2,159 of DDLV01000090.1, forward strand.
TCTTGCCATTAAGTCTGGTTCACAGTATAGAAAACAGGAGGTCCCAAAACGTATGTTTATTCATTAGTCTTCGTGATTTTTAATAAGTTGAACTAACCGAAACTCTAGTGCATCGGCAATATAAATAAGGTCATGTCGTTGTTGCGCCCTGATTATGTCTTCACATAATCGTTCTAATGTACCCTGTTTTATTGGTGCAAAGTGCCCGATGGTTTGCATCAAGCTGTCAATTAACGCAACTAATAGGACATTCGCTTCACCTTCAAACCCTAAACGAAAATGATTGGCGGCGTTGACTGCTTCATTGCATATTGTATTTATAGCGTCATGTGCACTATCGCGCTGATGATGTTTTAGATTTGCCATATGCTTGTCCCTTCGATTTTTGCTCCTTTTTCACTGCCGTTGATAAATTGAATGTCCGGGTTCTTTTCAATGTACCTTTCTAAATCGCGCAAGTATGACCGCAGATTTGCCATTGTGGGCACTCGCTGGCCTAGCCCATTGACCACCCACTGCGTTGCGATTTCGGCGGATTGCTCATAAGAGTTCTCATTGCCTTTTGCGTGGCTTTTGCCATACACAAACGAAAAGTCTGTCCCTAATAAGCGTATTTTTTTTGCACCCAGCATTTTTGCTAAATCAACAGAGGGGTGAATAACACTCCCCGCTGAAAAAAGCGGTTCAAGTGATGCATGTTTTTTTACTTCCGCATACATAGGAGTATCGCTATAGCTTGCATAGCGCTGACCCTGCCAGCGAGTTAATAAGTCACCGTCAGAGTTTGGGAAATACACCAATGCAGTATCTTTGAGTTGGTGGTATGCGCTATCTTCGAATAATTTTGAACTTGTATGGTCAATCGACACGACGATATTTGGGACTATTCCATTGGTGAGTAACGTATTTATAGACGCGTCAACTGCAATCAGAAAAGGCCTGTGTTTTTTGAGCCAAGCAAGATGATCGGCTAACGTCGGACCTGCGCCGCAGACAAATATATCTGTCACGTTATTAAGCGCTAACGCACTTATTGGGGGATCTTGTCTGACAAAAGACAAGTTTTGCATCATCCGTTGACTAAACTCAGCTTCAGATTGAAAACGCTTTGATACAAACTGATGATTTAATTCAATCGCAATACGATCGCGCAATTGCGCACTTCGGTTATCACACAGTGACATTTCGGAGGGCAGTGCGAGAAAAGGAAAAACTACATCTGGGACAGACTCAGAAGTATGCAACTCTACTCGGTCATCAGATAACCAAGATGTTTGATCGGTAACATTGAGGGAACACCAAAATACCTCTACATTCAAAATAACCACATGTAGTTTTGATAAGTTTTCTCTCTTTAGCAATATTTCTTGGCAGTCGCCAAGACCTGTACCAAATATATGGGCTAAGCCGCTTTCTTGTGGGATCAGCGACGTTTGAAGCTGTGCTTCTTTGTTTCGATCTACATTGCTTGTGAGCTGAATTTGGTTGATGACAAGCGTATGTTCTTTAACGTCGACGAAAAGACCTGGCTTTGTAATAGACATAAGTTCAGACGCAATAGCAGGCCAGCGTTTTCCTATTATGTCCACATGTGTTTCAAACATTACATGCCGCTTCTACATTCATGCATAAACAGTTTTATGCTTATCACTTAAGTTTTGCCTAATGCTTGTTAGTTAAGTTCTTTTAGTACTTCATTAATCGTAGAGGTATCGCCACTTAATACCAAGTTTAATAACTTGTCTGGCGCCAATACTATGAGCATGGAGCTTCTGTTATCTTCGTCACCTGGTCTCACAACGCTATCAATAAACTGCGCTTGCCCCGTCATCACCTTATTCATATCAGTAAATCTATCGAGACTGATTTCAGGGATATCGCCAAGCGAATCCACTAGTACCCCCATCATGCCTTTATGCGTATTAACGATCACAATTTGATTACCTTCTAACTGCCCTTTTCCCGATGAACCGTCAAGTGCATTGCCTAGATTTAACACGGGTACTAGGTTGTCTTTATAACGCGTCTTTCCTGCCAACACAGATGCACTTTCATGGTGTATTGACAGATGTTCAACACCAATGGCTTCAACGATTTGAGCGCATCGAAATGCTAACCAGTTATCTTGAACATAAAATGTCGCCAGCTCTTCATTTTCACCGACGTCATCGTATGCCTTGCTCGTCAGCGACATTATCTCGCTATTTTTCTTTTTATGGTTTGTCTTGGTATCACTAATTTCTCCTAGCAACATAAATACCAAAGCAATAACGTCGTTTTCATATTTGTCAGTATCGCTTTTGTATTCGCGATAACCAGCACTTGTGCTTACACCAACAGCGTAATAACTACCGTCCAATTCGATAATTTTAGATAATGATTCACCATTGTCATATCCGAATACATCTTCGGACATGTTAAGCATTTCACCCGTTATAAATCGATCTGATGTACTCGAAATAACTAGACCTTTTCTATCAACAAAAACTGCAAAACCATTTGCTAAATGAGCGCTATCATCTTCGCTCATCAGTGTATCTGCCAACATTTGTGTAAATTCTGGCTCACTGTCAAATACAATACCAATGCCACCTACGACCTCGCTACTGATGGAATTGGCAGTAATCGATGCGCCGTAGATATAGGTATATCGATTGTTGTACAAGTCAGTGGATTCAAATTTAGACACTGAGTACTGTTGCGAATCTCGAATTGAAAGGGTGTTTTTCACCCATTCTTGCTCCAACGTTGTACCGACGAGTTTTTCTTCTGATGGGTTTGAAACCGCGAGCACTTTACCATTCTTATCGTATACAAAAAGATTTGTATACACGGTGTACAAGTCATTAATATATCTAAGAATATCCGAGAGTGTTCTTTGGTCTTGTGAAGACGCTTCGCGTTGTGACAAAATAACCCGAAATGCTGAGGTCAACGCCCACTAACGGCAATCATTTGCCCGCTCGTACAAATTTCGATCCATGATATCAATAGCTAGCGATGCTAAAAACTTAACGTCATTGAGTATTGATGACACAACTGTTTGATGTAACTGAGCGATCGAGCGCTCGAATACGCGCTTTGTTTGCGAACCTGTATTTCCAATCTCGGCAAGCAATATTTTGATTGAGTTCGAACCTTGATCACCGCTTTTCATACTTTGACTCACGTTGCCGTTCCACACCGTGCGTTCTAAATCCGCTTCAATAGAATCAGCACTGCTAGGAATACTCCTTAAGCTTTCACTAAACAGGCTTGGATCTTGCATCACGGAGGCGAGCACTTGCGGCGCAATGTCCTGAATACTCGCATCGGACCCGTTAGATTTGAAACACTGCTCAATCGGCACCATGACATGTCCAAGCCAGCCTAATCCATCAAACCCTTGATAACCATTGGTCTTACATGTTTTTGCGATGTATGTTCTGCCAGAAAAATCTATTAAGTCGTAATCTACATCGATAGCGGGCTTTATTTGAGCGCCTAATGGGAGTTGGTATTTATCACTACTTGCGATAACTTCTCCGTCTCTATCGAGAAGAGAAATCACAGACTTGTCAGTTGCCGTGGTGAGATTTTTGAAGATGCCACGCATTTCATTTTCGAACTTAAAGCATAAGCAGAGCACACCTAGCGGCTTAGAATCCTTATTGTTTGTCTCGCAAACTCGATAAGAATAAATTAACGACTTATTATCGGCTGGCATCAAATCGCTATAACGATATGTTTCTACGTAATCTTCTCGCGTTGACAATGATTCCTCAATTAACGGATCTTTAGAAAATGTTATTTCGTTGGTTTCGTCAAGTTGAGCGAGAACTCTTCCATCTGGCGTAAGTAAAATGATGTTGTGATAAACCGAATACTTGGCTACATACTGCTCAAATCTTGATACTAGCTGGTTGACGTCCGCAGTTGTATGCGTTGACTCTCTTAAGAATTTTCGAATGTCATCATCGGTTGCCAAAAAACCTATATCTGCGGTTCGTTCAAATAAGTTTCTAATCACGATATCGACGGCGACTTGAGACTTTGAATTGATATCAAGGACCACTTTTTGCAAACTCTCACTTGCCAAATTTATCAATAAGTCTGTTGTAAGCGATTTAAATCCATTTCTGATTTGCGTCATGTCAGTTCTAGAACCGGACATCTGCCCCAAGATAGTGAGGAGATCCCAGTTTTGACCTAACGTGGATAGTTGCTCCCTTGAGTCATTAACCGAAGAAATATGCTCAATGATACCTTCTAGATTTGCCGGTATCTCAATGTCTTTATATTGTGCCACGAATTAACCCTTTGAGTGATTCTGTAAAAAAAATGATGCTTGGTGCATAGGGCGAAAAATTGTTTTTCGAAACGCATGGTTCAGCGGTAAGTATTTCGAATGCATTACTTACCGACAAACCTGATATGAAAAGACTGCGTTACATTCTGAATATCGGGTGTAACGTAGCAAAGTTTAAGATAAAAATTTATTTCTATTGTTCACAGAGAATTGATATTGTTCTTAGATGAATGCAGTTCGCTTGGGCGATTAAGCGCTAGAGCGGAGGCATGTTTACATGTAAAAGCGTGCGAGCGCAAGGATGCGCGAGCCCGAGCGAACAGGGATGTTGCACAGCGTCTTTTACATGTGAACATGTCCGCAGCTAGCTCAATAGCTCAAACAAACTGCATTAGACCACATTAAGCAAAGAATAAAGCACAAAATATGAGCAAAAAACTAACATGGCAACGAATGCCTTGGGACGACCCATTCCTGCTGCAAGATCAGTTATCTGAAGAACAGCGCATGGTTCAACAAAGTGCGCGTAAATACGCGACTGATAAGCTGCAACCTCGAATTATTGACGCCTACCGCGATGAAACTATAGATATTGACATATTCAGGGAAATGGGCGCTCTAGGTCTACTGGGGCCTACCATTGAAGGCTACAACTGCGCTGGGCTTGATTATACTAGCTATGGCCTTATAGCAAGAGAAATTGAACGTGTGGATTCTGGTTATCGATCAATGTTTTCAGTGCAATCCTCACTCGTGATGTATCCAATTTATGCATTTGGTACAGAAGAACAAAAGTCACAATATTTACCCTAATTAGCAAGTGGTGAATACATTGGCTGCTTCGGATTGACTGAGCCCGATCACGGTTCAGATCCAGGCGGTATGATATCTAAAGCCATTAAAACTAAAGGTGGTTACAAACTTACAGGTACTAAAACCTGGATAAGTAATAGCCCGATTGCGGATGTTTTTATTGTGTGGGCGAAAACTGAAGATAATGCGATTCGAGGTTTTATCCTTGAAAAAGGTTCAAAAGGCCTAACCACCCCAAAAATCACCGGAAAACTTTCGCTTCGTTCCTCGGTCACGGGTCAAATTGTTATGAATGAAGTGTTTGTGCCCGACGCTCAATTGTTGCCCGGCGTCAGCGGACTTAAAGGCCCGTTTAGTTGCCTTAATAACGCTAGGTATGGCATTTCATGGGGCGTTATGGGAGCTGCTGAAACATGTTGGCACAGTGCTCGACAGTATTGTTTGGGCAGACGTCAATTCGGCGAGGCTTTGGCAAGTAAGCAGTTAATACAGATCAAACTTGCAGATATGCAAACTGAGATAGGGCTTGGTCTACAAGGTTGTCTACGCGCAGGAGAATTGTTTTCGCAACACAAAATTTCTGCTGACCTAATTTCATTACTCAAACGAAATAATTGCGGAAAAGCACTCGGTATTGCCAGAACCTCGAGAGATATGCTTGGCGGCAATGGGATTAGCGAAGAATTTCCAATCATGCGTCATATGATGAATCTAGAATGTGTTAACACATATGAGGGTACACATGACATTCACGGTTTGATTTTAGGCAGAAACCAAACCGAAATTAGTGCCTTTTAAATAGGGGCTAAATCGCCTATGCTTCCTCTTCAAATTGGCGGTTTGCAGCAGGTGGCTGGGGACTCGTGGCTCTCCCTGAGCCCAATGACTGCAAATGATTAGATAATGCGGTATCCATGGCCATCAAATGCTGAGTGAACCATTCTAGTGCCTGTTCATTTATCCAAGCCCTGGCAAACGTTAATTGACCATTTTTAACCTGTAATAACATCGATTTTAAACCTGATAACACGCGCGCATGCTCGCCAGAATACTCATCAAACTGAGAAAAACGCGAAGCTTTCATCCAGTCGTCTTTTTCGGCGAACTGTTTTTCGGTGTGTTTTACAAAATCAACAAACCCGCTTGTGAACGCGGTGTCATCGGCAGTTTTTAGTTGCTCGATGAGAGACAAGAAATCAGCATTCATTTTATTCATTTGGCCATTTTCTAGCTCAAACTCTACAGGTAATTTGTTGTTTGAACCGAACATTTTTGTTGCTCCTTTTCTAAAAAAAACACAGCGATTCAATATTTATAGAAATAGTTTACTAAACGTTCCGAAGCGCCCAATAATAACGAGCGCGGAGTTTCTATTTCAGTACGATTACACAATTCGCATTTTTAGCAAGGAATACCTAATCAATTGGTAGTAAAAACAACCTTATGCAATAAAAAACATACATAAATTCAACTAATCAACATATTAATCAACATTTAACTGATTTATACACTATCAAAAACCGGTAATGTGAAATAACCTTTTAAGACAGCTTCTAAATTTTTTTAAATATCTTAGAAAACGCCAAAAAGACGATGATAAGCATTGTTATTCCCACGTTAAATGAATCAAAAACAGGCATTCTTGGTACGATATTGTCAAACTATCGATGCATTAATAATTGTGAGGTAATTTGTGTCGATGGTGGAAGTATCGACGATACGATTGAAATCGCTAGAAACTCAAATGCCATTGTTTTAGAAACAAACATCGCATCGAGAGCAGGCCGCTTAAACGAAGGAATTCGCCATTCAAAAGGTAATTTGGTTATACTCCATCACCCGAGAAGCATCATTCAAACAGATGGCATTATCTCGTTATCATCAATTAACGAGGATGTGCTTTGGGGCGCTTTTACGCACCAATTTGACTATTCTCACCCGTTACTACGATTTACCTCTTGGTATTCGAACCATGTTAGAGGTGACCTACGTCACATCTATTATTTGGACCATTGCCTTTTTGCGCGAAAATCATTACTGCAACAAGTCAATTTGATACCTGAGAGGGATATTTTTGAAGATACTGAGCTTTGCATCAAGCTTCGCCGATATCACAAAGGAAAGAGACTTCATCACGTCAGCAAAACATCAGCCATTCGTTTTACAACAAATAATATCTACAAACAGGCAATTTTGAATCAATCATTGAAATGGAAATATTATTTCAACCGGTCTGATACAGAGATGAATAAAGAATATGAAAAGGGTTTGGAGCTCAACACCCAGTACAACAAGCCACCGCAAAGCGCTGAGTCAACCAACAAGGAAAACTAAACGTGTATATAAATTCATTCGCCTTAAATGATTTTTCAATTCAACTTTCAAGAATGAAAAAGTGGGGTGACAAAAGCTTGGTGGGCATTGAAAAAGCTGGCGAGGGTAATATGAACTACACCTACCGAATGATGTTTTCCGATGGCAGCAGTGTCATCATCAAACAGGCTCCGCCTTTCTGCGCAAAGTTTCCCGAAATTTCAGCGCCTCAGCAACGCATAATATTTGAGGCGAATTTTTATAGTTTAATGGCAAATCAAACCGTGCGCTCGTCTTTCCCTGCCCTACTCAATATTGATAAAACATCATACATTATGGTGTTGGAGGATTTAGGCAAAGCGCGCGATTATACTTTCTTGTACGCTAATGATTTAAACGAAGGTAATTTGCACGTTAACAATGATTTAACCGCTGTCGAGGCAAGTCAATTAGGACAATTATTAGCTTCAATCAACGCTATACAACCCGAGAAACCGATTGAAAATAGTGAGATGAAAGTCCTCAATCACGCTCATATATTTGATATTCCACTGCACATAGACAATGGCTTGAATTTAGATGACATAACGGACGGTTTGGACGCTGCCGCGAAAATACTAAAACAAGATTCTGGCTACAAAAAACGTGTCGAAGAAATTGGCAACCTATATCTGCAAACAGGCAGCGCGTTGTTGCATGGTGATTTTTATCCTGGAAGCTGGCTGCAATGTGATGATGGCATCAAAGTGATTGATCCAGAATTTTGCTTTACGGGTGCCATTGAGTTTGATCTCGGCGTTTTGTTAGCGCATCTTGTTCTTAGCCAACAATCAGATGCTGTTATCAACGCTGCTATGACAAGCTATCTGAATACAACCAAATGCGATGACACTCTTGCGTATATGTTCGCTGGCACTGAGATTATGCGAAGACTCATCGGGTATGCCCAGTTACCTATTAAGACAGATTTACGCATTAAGGCCAAATGGCTTGAGAAAAGCCACCAGTTGCTCACAAAACCGAGTAAATCATCCCTGATGTCATAACATACTGGAGTGAAACATAGAGACGATTAATGCTGTTCCATCCTGTTATTTAAGCGGCGAAGCGCATGAGCGGAGGAATATTCGCATGTAAAAGCGTGCGAGCACAAGGATGTGCGAGCCCGAGCGAACAGGGAAGTTGACAAGCGTCTTTTACATGTGAAAATGCCGCAGCCAGCTACGCCGCTTAAACAAACAACATAAGAGGCACGAAGGGCTGACTTCCTATGTCTTAGGTTCAATCTATTTGTTCAGCTCTTCTCGCAATGCTGTCACGCGCGCTAAATTCACTCCACGGTCAGAGTAACCAACACGAGACGCTGAGCGCACATGTATAGAATCAACCGCCCGACGAAACTCAACGTCATCAACAAACCCGAAAAAGTCAGATGTAAATTCGGCTGAAAGATACACATCTGACTGTTTGGTAACTTCTCCCCCTAGCGCCGAGATAATGCTAGGTAAATCCTTCCACACACCAGAGGGTAACACAGGCACCTTCTTATCTTCAGGTGTATCAATTTCGCTAGAAACACAATTCGGTGAGTCGGGACAAGGCGACAATTTGCCGTTTACCAACCCAACTGATGCGCCTTCTGCAGACTTTTGACCTAAGTAAAAGAACCCAGCAACCCCTAATATGCCTAATGATACGATGACCACGATTACAATTTTAATAATCTTCATTTTTGCTCTCTTGATACAATCTCTTCACGTGATGTCTTGTCAATGTAAACCATATAATCCATCTATCAACCCTGACCAGTATTAATACCTAACGTCATAACGAGGTGATGTTACGGAAACACCTCTGCAAAAACAAAAAAAAGTATGATAGGGTTCACTGATGGTCACTAATGACTGTGTTGTCGCAAAGGAAAAGGTATGAGTTCGAGTACATTGCAAAAACTGGCGTTTGTCGCGCTATTCGTACTGCTTTTATTGGCGTCTTGCGGTGCACTCGACGGTAGGCTTTAGTAATGGCGAAACGCTTTGGAGGCGAGCACAGTCCGCGCATTACGGACCGTATCAAGTGGCCATTTTCTAAAAAACAGAGGATACGAGGTCGATTTCGCAATCGATCGTTATTTATCGCACCGCTTCCGCTGCTATTTTTATCACTGTTCAAAGAACCTGTTGAGATGCTTGTCGACTTAGGAGCGGCCGGTACATTATTGCTTGCCGCCTGGTTGCTTCAAGAAGGATTGAAAGCAGAACATGCCTATCTGCAGCGCACCATCGCGCGCAGACCAGCTTTTCCTCGCAAATTATTCGCTAGCATTCTGACCGGCGTTGGCGTTGCTTTAGCTGCCATGAACGGACTTGCCGGTTTTCCAGGTGTTGTCATTTATGGATGTGTCGCAGCAGGGCTGCATAGCTTTTCTTTTGGACTAGATCCGATGTCAAATAAAGGCATGGAAGGCGCTGATACGTTTCAGTCCAAGCGCGTAGCGCGTGCGCTCGAAGCGGCAGAAGACCATCTTGGAGAGATGCAGGAAGTGTCGGAACGTTTAGCTGATCGTAACGTAATCGACAGGATTGCGCGTTTTAACGACACCGCAAGGACGATGTTTAGAACCGTAGAGCAGGATCCACGGGACCTATCTGCTGCGCGAAAATTCTTGGGTATTTACCTTAAGGCGGCAAGCGACGCTACGAAAAAATTCGCTGAGGTTTTTGAGTCTACACGTGATCAAAAAGCCAAAAAGGATTATTTCGCCCTTCTTGACGACTTGCAGTACAGTTTTGATGCAAAGCGCGAAAAGTTATTATTATCGGAAAAAGAAGATTTGGATATCGAAATTGAAGTTTTGCGCGACCGTCTAAAGCGAGATGGTGTAATCATAAACGAAGAAAAAAAATAACAAGCTGAAACGCTATCTAGCAATGTGCAATGATTGACATCAGCAACGTGATTAGGAATTTGTAAAGGAAGCAAGATATGAAACAACAAACGCAAGCGGCAGCAGAAACTCTGACCAAGGAAATCTCAGCGGTAGCTACAGCACCCCTTCTAGCGCCGGATGACAGCATTACAACATTAGCATCCGCTGAAGGTGTCGATGAAGAAAATATTCGTCAATTGATGGATGAGTTGGATATGAGCGATACCAACTCCATCATTGGTTTCGGTTCAGCTGCACAAATTGAACTGCAAACCATTAGCCAATCGATGCTCGCCGATGTCAAAAACAAAGACGTTGGCCCGGCTGGGGATAGCCTTCGCAACATGGTTTCTGCTATTCGCGGGTTCTCTGTTTCAGAATTAGACGTACGCCGTGAACGCTCATTGTGGGAAAAGTTATTGGGCAAAGCGGCGCCGTTTGCGAAATTCATTTCCCGATATGAAACGATACAAAGCCAAATTGACAGTATCACTGACGAGCTTGAAGAACACGAACAGACTCTTTTTAAAGACATAAAGTCGCTGGATAAACTTTACGAAAAGACACTCGAATTTTATAAAGAATTAGCGGTGTATATTGCTGCGGGCGAAGAGAAGCTTAAATTGCTCGATGACACAGTCATACCTCAGAAAGAACAAGAGCTGGCCTCAACGCCTGAACAAGACCAAGTAATGAAAGCACAAGAGCTTCGCGACTTAAGAGCCGCAAGAGACGATTTAGATCGTCGAGTGCACGATTTAAAACTGACACGACAAGTCACTATGCAAGCGCTTCCTTCAATTCGTCTGGTACAGGAAAATGACAAATCTTTGGTCACCAAAATCAATTCCACATTGGTGAATACCGTACCCTTATGGGAAACCCAGCTCGCTCAGGCAGTGACTATCCAGCGCTCAAAGGAAGCTGCTGAGGCGGTTCGCGCAGCAAACGACCTCACAAACGAATTATTGACATCAAATGCTGCAAATTTGCGCCACGCTAACAAGATTGTCAGAGAAGAAATGGAGCGAGGTATTTTCGATATCGAGGCAGTTAAGCAAGCAAATGAATCACTTATCGGTACCATAAACGACAGCCTTGCCATCGCTGATGAAGGCAAAGCTAAGCGCGCCGCAGCGGAAGTTGAGCTGCAAAAAATGGAGGCTGAGCTTAAAGACACGCTCGCCTCTGCAAAAGCGAGACGCGATGGCGTGGGTGACAATGCGGGCACTGCCCTACCGCGATCTTAAAAGGAATTTCGATATGCCCATCTTTGATTTTTTATCCGGTCAGCTCATTGACGTTATCCATTGGACCGATGACACTCGAGATACAATGGTTTGGCGCTTTGAGCGTAAAGATCACGAGATAAAGTACGGTGCGAAGCTGACCGTCCGAGAGGGGCAAGCTGCTGTGTTTGTTCACGAAGGACAGCTTGCTGATGTGTTTTCCCCTGGCTTGTACATGCTAGAAACCAACAACATGCCGCTGTTGACCAATCTCAAGCACTGGGATCATGGATTTAAATCACCATTCAAATCTGAGATCTACTTCGTCAATACCAATCGCTTTACCGACTTCAAATGGGGAACTAAAAACCCAATTACGCTACGTGATCCAGAATTCGGGCCTGTGCGCCTAAGAGCTTTTGGTACCTATACAGTCAAAGTATCAGATGCGGCTTTATTTCTGACCGAAATAGTCGGAACCGATGGCGAGTTTACGACTGATGAAGTGACCTTTCAAATCCGCAATATCATTGTTCAAGAGGCCTCGAGAGCATTGGCATCGTCGCGTATTCCAGTTTTAGATATGGCGGCAAACACCGCCGAACTTGGCAAAATCATCGCAGATGCTATCAGTCAAACTATTGCTGCCTATGGTCTGACGCTTCCTGAACTCTATATCGAAAATATCTCACTTCCTCCCGCTGTAGAAGAGGCGTTAGATAAACGCACGTCCATGGGCGTACTGGGAGATTTATCCCGATATCAGCAATATGCATTGGCCGAGGCAATGCAGACGTCTGCTGGTACGCCAAACTCTGGAATGGGAGCGGGCATGGGAATGGGCATAGGTATGGGCTTGGGCATGGGATTTGGTACCAATAACAACAATGCCCAGCAGTTTTCACACAATGCTTGGAGTGCAGGCGCGCAGCAGAGATCGCCAACACCGCCTCCATTTAATACGGCACCGCCTCCTCCTCCGCCTGTTGAGCACGTCTGGCATCTAGCAAAAGCAGGTAAAACCTCAGGGCCATTTTCTAAGGCGCGTCTGGGTCGAATGGTGGCAGAAGGCGAGTTAACGCGCGAAACTTTCGTGTGGACGCAAGGTCAGGATGGCTGGAAAAAAGCTGAAGATGTGATGGAACTGGCGCAGTTATTCACAGTAATGCCACCACCTCCGCCACCGGCGGTTTAACAAAAAAAGCTTTTATATTTGATCAGAAGTTGTAACCGTTATGAAATCCCAGCACGAAAACGATACAGAAGTCACTCTTGATCACCGTTTCGACTGTGAAGCCTGTGGTGGAGACATGCGTTTTGATCCCAGTGTCGCCAAGCTAACCTGCGACCACTGTGGCAATCAGGAAGACATGACGCCCGCGAGAGCGGAAAGTATCGATGAGCTGGACATCCGAGAAGGCATGCATGGCGCTGATGACGACGTTGTTGAACAAACAAGATTTTTAACCTGTCAAAACTGTGCCGCGCAGATAGAGTTTGACCCTGATGTACACGCCAAAGAGTGTCCGTATTGCGCCACGCCAATTGTCACTGATACTGGTCTGCATCGCCATATTAAACCGGCAGCCCTGGTTCCTTTTGCGCTTAACGAGAGCTCGGCTCGAGACGCAGTCAATGACTGGCTTGGCAGTCTTTGGTTTGCACCTAATGACTTGCAGAAATACGCTAGAAAAGGACGGCAGCTTAGTGGTATCTACGTGCCATATTGGACATTTGACGCACAAACAAGAACGCAATACACCGGTCAAAGGGGCGATATCTACTACACCAACGTTACAGTAGTAGTCAAAGGTAAACGTCAAACAAAGCGCGTGCCAAAAGTACGATGGCGCGCTGTTTCAGGGCGAGTAAAGCGATTCTTTGACGATGTGCTAGTGCTAGCATCCAAATCATTACCCAAACGCTTTACTGATGCGTTAGCACCTTGGGATCTTTCTTCGCTAGTACCTTACAGTCCGGCCTACCTTGCTGGCTTTAGGGCAGAAGGTTACCAGATTGAGCTCGAATCAGGACTTCAACAAGCGCGAAGCACAATGGATGCTGTGATTGCCAGAGATATTCGAATGGCAATTGGCGGCGATAGGCAAAGAATCAATAGCGCGCAAACTCAACTTTCGAATGTTACGTTCAAGCACATTCTGCTACCAATCTGGGTTGCGGCCTATAAATATAATGGCAAAAGTTTTCGCTTTGTCGTTAACGCGCAAACTGGGCGCGTGCAAGGTGAGCGGCCGTATTCTATTTGGAAAGTCACATTTGCAGTGGTAGCCGGCATTGCTGTTGCTGCCGCCTTGGGTTATGTCTACGCTATTTCAGAAGGCCGATTATAAAATTGTCAGTAGCAGCAGAGGATGTTGTTCGCTGTAGTGCCTGCGATAGTCAATCAACAATATGCAGGCACTGAAGCGTTTTTACTTCAAAAATACGAATTTATAAATCAACCTTGTTAGGGTAGTTAGCATCTGCCTGTGGGATAAAGGTTTCTTTATCTGCGCGCCATTTCTTAGCAACTCGTTTGCTGTAATTAAGGTAAAGCTTATCGTTGTGGATGGTAAACGCTTCAACATCGACACTGACAAGCCTGTTATTTGCCATACCAAATGCGCAGTAGCCGCCATATTGTGGTGCGTATTTTTCTGGAGCACCTTTAAATGTATTTAGATTGGCTTCGCTGGAGAAATGCCATTCGGCACCTCGCCAAGTAAATACAAAATCGTCCGAACCTTTTACTGGTTTATTTTCAGTCCAGTAACTGACCGGATCATAGCCGTAGATCGCTTTGTTGTTAAAAGTACCTGTTTCAATAGGTGGATTTGCTAATGCTGAAAAGCTAATGAAGGCCAACAGCGTGATTAAAATTTGTTTCATGGATATTCCTTGTCGAGAGATTTGTAATTAATGCCCCCTTAGAGACCGCAGTGTCCGCAATTTAATTACAAACTTTTCATGACAAACTTCTTAAAACGTATCCTTCAACAATACCAACATGTCTTCAACGGACAACGGTTTAACTTCATCATTACCTGCTAATATGCGGTCTGCCAGCTCGCGTTTTTGTTGGTGAAGCGCACTTATTTTTTCCTCGATCGTATCTTTAGTTATCATTCGATAGATGGTGACAGGACGCGTTTGACCAAACCGATGGGCGCGATCAGATGCTTGGTCTTCGACAGCGGGATTCCACCATGGATCCATGTGGATCACATAGTCAGCAGCCGTTAAATTTAGCCCAAAGCCACCTGCCTTTAAACTGATTAGAAATACGTCCCCCTCTCCAGACTGAAACGCTTCAACACTCACTTGTCTTGCTTTGGCTGGCGTGCTGCCATCTAGGTACTGATAGCGGATGCCCTTTTGTTCAATGAAGTCTTTTATCAATGATAGATAGGTGACGAATTGGCTAAAAATCAGAACCTTATGCCCATTTAGCAACAGTTCGCTCAATGTTTTGTCTAATAATTCGAGTTTAGCACTGGATACCTCGGTTGAGGGAAGTACCAGCTTCGGATGGCAACATGCTTGCCTGATTTTGACCAATTCTGCCAAAATTTGTATGCGCTGTTCGCCAGCATTCGAAAATTTCTCACTCTGCGTAACTTTCTCGATTGCAGTTTGCCGAATCGCTTCATATAGCACCCGTTCGTCTTTGCTTAGCTCGACATATAAGTTGATTTCTGTGCGCTCGGGCAGTTCTTTAAGCACCTGTTGTTTGAGCCGTCTCAATACAAACGGTTGAATAAGTGCTTTTAATCGCTGGCTAGCTTTTCGCGCAGCAAGCCTGTCTTCCTTTGCTTTTGCGATGGGCTGGATAATATCTCGATTAAAGCGAGCTAAATTGCCAAGCAAACCAGGGTTAATTAGGCGAAACAAGCTCCACAATTCAGTTAAATCGTTCTCGATGGGGGTGCCTGTTGTTATCATCTTAAAATCTGCATATAGCTGATAAGCAGCTTTTGTGCGCTTGGCCAGAGGATTTTTAAGGGCTTGTGCTTCATCAAACACGATGTTTGCCCATTGAATTGATGCTAGTTTTTCTATATCTCTTTGTAACAAGCCATAGCTCACTATCAAGCAATCCATAGCTCCAAGGTTATTGAGCTTTTCCTGTCTTGCTTCAGCGGTGACTGCATTCGCGTACATATGCATATTTAAAGTCGGCGCAAATGTGTAAGCTTCTTGTTGCCAGTTAAAACAAACAGACGTCGGCGCTAAAACCAAACTAGGCCCATCTTTGGCTCTTGCTACCAGCACTGCTAATGCTTGAAGTGTTTTACCTAAGCCCATGTCATCAGATAAACACGCTCCTGCTCCCCAATGCGCAAGGCGCATTGCCCAGTCGAAACCCGTGCGCTGATAGTCTCGTAATTCTGCTTTAAATGTTGATGGTATTTCAGGCTTGATTTCATTGGCTTGATGCATCTTTTGGGTTTGTTTTTCCCAAGCATCCAGTGTTTTCATGCGCATGCCCTGCGTCGCCTGGTCAACACGGGGTGAGGCCAATGGATGAAATTTACCCTCATCTGTAACTTGACTGAGAAGTTCTAGCTTGTTGCGAACATCATCGGTAAGTGCCAGTATGCGCTGTTCATCCAATTCGATGTATCGGCCGTGACTAGTTGACATCAGTGCTAGCAGTTTTTTGAGTTCTATGACCTCTTCACCATCAATAATTGCTTGTCCAGTGACATCAAACCATTCATTAGTTTTGGTCATCGCAAGCTGCAATTTTTCTGAAGTTAGAGGCGTTGTCAACGCGAATCGCTTTCCTTTTGGCCAGCGCAATAATAACGTTAAGTCAGACTGTTTTTGCGCGTATTCCAGTTGCTCTAGGGTTTCCAGCGCAGTTTCCATATCCTCACAAATTAGCCTGTCATCCATCATATTTAAAAAGGCAGGACAATACTTATCTAATTGGTCCAACTGCTGTTGTTCTCGAATCAAATCGCGCTGAGTTGCTATTCGCTCACCATCGAGATGGGTAGTAATATTGACACTTCCTACGCCTGGAATGAATTGTGGTCCGTCTTCTCCAAATGGCATCACAGTGCACTGAAACTCTAGACCTTGCTGACTGGGTTTCACAGAAGGCATAGCATGCGGGGCTTGATATGGCTGAATATTGATCACTAATCTTTGGTCGCACTCAATACGCGCTAGCCCAGTATCCAGCTCTTCAATATCTGAATGTATGTTCAAAAATGGCGCAATCGCATTTACCGAGGCAATCATATTCTGCTTGGCATGAATAGGCACCATCAATCCCCCTTCACCCAAAATCTGCGCTACTTGCCGGTGTTCATGATTAAACACGACTAATGCGTATTCATCGTCGGAAAGCTTTTTGACACTAAAATCTTTAGGACGAAAATCATACTGCCCGTGTTCAAACGACGCACCTTGCAGCACCTCATCAGAATCTGTAATGGTCAAACAGTACTCATCTCCTAGCTTGCTGATTACTAGCTCTGGCTCTTTTTGTACAAGTGATATAGGCACATCCAGACGGTCGGCCAAATACAAATTATCAATCTCGACAGCGGCAAGCAGCGCGCTGATCCCTTCAAGCACATATTCTGTTTTGCCGTAATAGTCGAAACTCTGCTCTGCATGAATAGCATTGCAAAGCCGGTGATCGCTTTCGGTCAAAAAAGACATTAATTCGTGTTCTTCATGTAGACGTTTGAGAGAAACCAAGCGACCTTTGCTCCAGCCAGCTTTTGTTACTTTTTGTTCCCTTGCCGTGATCTGATAATAGTAGGTACTTACATGTAACTCCCAAATTAACCGCCGCTCTTGTTCAACCTTCGCGGATAAATCTTCGCCCTTGACTGGTTTGTTAAACGATGCAAGTTTTTCTAATGCGTTTTGCCACGGTTCTAAAGGTTTAAATAATGACGGGTAGTGAATCTCACTGGTTGCTTCAGTAAGCGTTCTTGATTTGGTTTTATCTATACTGTTAGCTGTTACTTCATCAACCAACTGGTCACAGATCTTCGAAAACACGAATAGGCCAGATTTAGAGAAATTAGCCTGCAGGATTGACAAATTTTGTTCCGAATTCTCAAGGGTTTGATTGGTCAACCACCGGCTGGTCAGAAGTGGCAATAAAAAACTCAGGTTATGCACAGCAAAATGCACCTCAGCATCAATAAAGATGTTGCGATATTCACTGCCTTGACTCACCCCACTTTCCAACTGTCGTGTCATGTTGAAACACAGCTGTGCCAAGACGAAGCAGTATTCGGGCGCTTTTCTATCCGCTATCTCGTGATTGCATTCAGTCAAAGCAATCTGATAAGCGGTAATATCGCGTTGATTCGCATATTGAATTAATGCCAAGCGATAGAAGAGACCAAAGAAACCAGCAATGTAAGGTTTTTTGCGCCTACCGTATTTTTGCTTTAAAGAAAGCGCTTTTTCAAAGGCGTCGATAGACGCTACATTATCTTGATTGAAAAAACGATAAGCGCCTAAAACATGTTGTTGATATGCGCTCGTTGGTAACGATTTGAGTAAGCTATACGCACCTTTTAGATCCGATTGATACAATAGCATTTCCGCTAGCAAAAGCGACAAAAGTGTATTCTGCGGGTTGCGCTCTGACAGTTCTCTAGTTAGGGCAATTTGATAATCAATGTTTTGGCCTGATGCTAGATTTAGCGCAAAAAGGGTAGCAAAGAGCTGATACTGCAACATATCAGATAATTGCAAAATAGTGTCGAGGTCGTATGGAATAAAGAAGAGTTCGACAAGAATTTGATTTTGCTCGATATCAATAATCTGTGGATTCTTATTAAACGTAAAATGCGAAACTAGCTTCTCGAAGTCTCTGCGAGTAAAATCAGCCTTAACTTGCGTTACCGCATTTTGCTGATTGGACATTCGAAAATACCGGCTTGAGCCGTCCAATCCATCCTCAATTATGTCAGATATCATTTGATGCGCATCAGGATAGTATAGTGAAGTTAGCCAATTGGAGTCGTGAACATCGATCTCTAAATGGTGCGTCAAATAAGCACTGATGCTCATGCCATCTTTCGTTTGAACCAGCATTTTTTGGTTGATCAGCACCGATTTTCGCTCGGGTGTTAATCGGTAGTCTTTAGCCACCGTTGGCAAAAGAACGCGTCTTGCAAGAGCACTGATGATCTTATTAAATTTGCCTGCACCAATCGGTTTAGAACTCATTGATAGGATATATAGAATGATTTGCTCATTTTGAGGAAGCTTCTCAAACCTCGCAACGCTTTCTTGGTAAATACGATTCGTATCAGGATTGATAAGTCGAGCAATTTTCATATTTTTTTGTACTTCGCGCTAGCTTCTTAACGCGTCTTTTAACAGCGTTAAAAGATTTTCATTGGTGTTTACGGTATCCTCAACACCCATTTGAAATTGATCCTTCGCCTGTCTCGATGATGTGGCATAAGTACCAAATAGTTGATCCCAATACGGAACGCTAAATCCAAAGTTCTTTTGTGACTCTTCATGGATAACGCTGTGATGTATCCTGTGCACACTCGGCGTAATTAGAAAAAATCTCACTATGCGTTCAATTTTATCCGGCATCTGAATATTACTGTGATTAAACAGGGCCAGTGAACTCAATACGATTTCGAACAATACAACAGATTCAGGTGGAATGCCCAGCGTGAACACCACCACTACCTTAATGCCCAAACTGATCACTATTTCTACTGGATGGAAGCGCACTGCAGTCGTCACATCAACATTCGGATCGATATGATGCAGTCGATGTAGCCGCCATAACAAGGGGCTGGTATGAAACAATCTATGCTGCCAATAGATGACGAAATCCAGAACTATGACGCCTGCTATTGCAGCGAACCAACCCGTCAGATTTAATAGGTTAAATAATCCAAGCCCATTAGACTGAAAGTAAATCGCAGCACCAACTAACCCAACTGGCAACAAAAGTTTTGTGAGCAGTACGCTGATTATTGATAGAGAAAAATGATTTAGCCACCTTTTGAAAGGGCGTGTTTTAGTTGTCGCGCGATTATAAGGCATGAACAATTCGAGTATGACTAGAACACCTAAACACCCTAAGAAAAAAAATAGCCTAATCTCTGTATCGCTCATTAAATACTCGCAAGGTCCGGTACCCGCCGTAGATCCTTGTTATCGCCGTGATCACACATATCACCACAAAAATCCAAGCCAATATCGTAAAATACTCTGGAAATAAACACACTATAATGAAAAACGCAATGGTTTCGCTACCCTCCGCGAGGCCATTTATATACTGAAAACTCTTTCTATCAAATTGTATGCGCGGGATATTATTTTTTTCGCTAAAGATGGCAAATGCAAGAAAACTGCTTCCAGTACCCATAAATGCAAAAATCAGCGCCGCGCCCGCAAGCCCATTTGCATGACTATCGGCAAGAATAAATCCGAATGGAACCGCGGCATAGAAAATAAAGTCCAAACAGATATCAATATAACCACCTGCATCACTTTGCGTTTGTTGATGTCTTGCTAACTCACCATCAATTCCGTCAAATACTCTGTTTAACATAATGACAAACAATGCAGCGCCATACCATTGCATTGCAAGTAGCGGGAGCGCCATCATGCCAATCAAAAAGCCGATGATGGTTATCTGATCGGGTCGAACGCCGTATTTGTCAGCGATAATGACAGCAGGCCTAACTAGCTTGTGCGCAAGTGGCGTGAGCGCTTTATCAAACATGACAAACTCGAAAGAATAAATGCATAACTACGGTCTTATTTCCTAAATGATATAAATGTGAAGTGCTTGTGAGCTTCATTTAAGTATCTTAAAGATAGTACACCAAGAAGATTCACGAAAAATGGAAAGAACGGTAAAGGCACTTACACTAGTGTAAAATATATTCTAAGTTTTACTTCATTAACGATTGAAGTTCCCATTTGCAGAGGTTTTCTAGAACGTTATGTTAAGCACAATTGCGCATTGGATAAAAAAATGAAACGTTTAATTTTGATATTGTTAACGCCCTTTTTCGTCAACGCTAACCAAGTTGATTTAAACATCGAAAAATGGGTGCATACGCCATACAAAAAGAATCAATCACACAGCATTTCATCTCAGGACAATGCAATGTTGATAGAGGTACGAGGTTCAGCGGGGTTTCTAGCAACGCCTTTATCAGAGCCTTCGCAAGTCCGTGAAATATCCATTCGTGGCGCGTTTTCGGGTAACCTGGATTTAGGTGGAGAAATGCAAGGCGACTCAGATGCAGATGATTTTGCGCTTCGAGTAGGACTTATATATAGCGGTGAACGCAAATTGAGTTGGCTACAAAAAAGACTTGCGCCCAAGTGGTTACAGGACGCTTTTGAATTTGCGCCTACTGACGATGCAGGCATCGGCAGGATTGTGTTCTACAACTTTTACAGTGACCAGCGTTTAAGTGGTAGTCAACGAATTCATCCAAAACTCGACCTTATAGAAGAGCGATTTATCGACGAAATCAAACCGAATTTTGACTACACTTTCTCAATTGATGGGCAAGAAGACGTGCTCGGCTTTTGGATTTCCACTGATGGTGATGATACCGGCTCAAATTTCGATTTAACGATCAATGAATTTAGCTATGAATAAGCTTTGATAGCCGCAAGTTCGAAGCTTAATCGACGAAATTAATGAAAGAGCTATGTTCTGTTTAAGTGTTGATGATTTTCTAAGATGTTGATTTACAGTTGGTTGTAGGTATTAGTAATTTGAAAGCTTCGAATTCATGGATGAATTCGCAGAGCGCCCAGGGATTGGGTTTACAGCGACTTTCAAATTACTAATACCTATAACCAAATGAGCGATGTTTATGTTTGCAACACTTAAACAGAACATAGCCAATGAAATATTTGACCAACAACAATGAGTAACACAAGCGACTATTTCTAAATCGCTGCGCTTTTAAGGAAACATAATGAAAAAACTTGGTTTGTTCGCACTGGTGGTAGGCATCATTGTTTTGTTTTTTGCACTAGGGCTGGACCAATATTTTACCCTTGACGGCTTAAAAGCGACTATGGGCGATTTTGAGCGCTGGAAGGAGAGTAATCTTCTGTTGTTGGCAGGCGTGTTTTTTATCGCTTACGTGGCAATGGCTGCGCTATCTTTGCCAGGCGCGGCGATCATGACCCTTGGTGCCGGCGCTATTTTCGGGTTATGGCTTGGCTTACTTATCGCTTCGTTTGCTAGCAGCATCGGAGCTTTACTTGCGTTTTGGGTTGCTCGGTATATTGCAAGAGATTCATTAAAATCTAAATTCCCCGACAAAGTCGCATCGATTGATGCGGGAATTGCGAGAGACGGTGCGTTTTATCTTTTCACCTTGAGGCTAGTACCGCTATTCCCTTTCTTTCTTATTAACATGCTGATGGGTTTGACCAGTCTGAAGTCCTTTACGTTTTATTGGGTGAGTCAGGTAGGCATGCTCGCAGGGACTTTTGTATACGTCAATGCAGGCACTCAATTGGCACAGCTCGACAGTCTCGCCGGTATCATCTCGTTTGAACTTTTATTGTCGTTTGCGTTGCTGGGTATTTTTCCGTTAATTGCTAAATTTGTTGTAAATTCAATCAAGCGCCAACGTGTTTACAAAAACTGGGATAAACCTGATAAGTTCGATCAAAATCTTATTGTCATTGGCGCAGGCGCTGCAGGTCTAGTGACAAGTTACATTGCCGCTGCCGTTAAAGCTGAAGTCACGTTGATTGAGGCAGGCGAAATGGGCGGTGATTGCCTTAACTATGGTTGTGTTCCAAGTAAAGCCATCATTAAATCTGCGAAAGTTGTCAACACGATAACGTCTAGCGACCATTTTGGTGTTGAATCAGATTCACCTCGGATTAATTTTAAGCGTGTGATGCAACGCGTTCATGAAGTTATCGCCGAAATTGCCCCACACGATAGTGTCGAAAGATATACAGGACTCGGTGTTAATGTTATTAAAGGATATGCCACATTCATCGACCCGTGGACGGTTGAAATTAATCATAATGACGGGGAGGTCAGTCGATTAACGGCGCGTCACTTTGTCATTGCAACAGGTGCGCGCGCTTTTGTACCGCCCTTACCTGGCATAGAAACGTCTGGCTATGTCACCAGCGACACGCTATGGACAGAATTTGCCAAATTAGATAATGCGCCCAAAGAGCTGTTAGTGTTAGGTGGCGGCCCTATAGGTTGCGAGTTAGCGCAGGGTTTTTCGCGGCTTGGTTCATCCGTTTCTGTCGTAGAGATGGCTGACAGCATAATGGGTAGGGAAGATAAAGATGTCGCAGACTTTGTTAGCAGTACCCTTGAAAAGAGTGGCGTCAATATTCTCACACAGCATGCGGCAGTGCGTTTCGAGCAATCGGATGGTGAAAAATTTCTCATCGTTGAACACCAAGGAAACACAAAACAACTGCGCTATGACCAAATCATTGTTGCTGTGGGTCGTCAAGCAAGGTTAACCGGCTTCGGGCTTGAAAAAATAGGCGTTGAAACAGGTAGGACACTGCAAACAAACGAACTTTTAGAAA
Organism: Glaciecola sp. UBA2563; assembly: GCA_002340325.1. Taxonomy (GTDB): domain Bacteria; phylum Pseudomonadota; class Gammaproteobacteria; order Enterobacterales; family Alteromonadaceae; genus Glaciecola. The sequence continues at coordinate 25,290 of DDLV01000090.1, forward strand.
CGAATTTTCCGCATATCTTAGGTGCAGGCGATGTTGTTGGCCCCTATCAGTTTACCCATGTTGCTGCGCATCAAGCTTGGTATGCGTCAGTTAATGCATTATTTGGGCAATTCAAGAAGTTCAAAGTTGATTATCGAGTGATCCCTTGGACGACATTTGTCGACCCAGAGGTTGCTAGGGTTGGGCTAAACGAAAGAGACGCACTTGAGCAAAAACTTAATATCGATATCACCCGTTATGAAATTAAAGAACTTGATCGGGCTATCACCGAAAGCGCTACGGAAGGATTTATCAAAGTTATCACTCCGAAAGGCAAAGATAAGATCTTGGGCGTCACCATAGTCAGTGAGCATGCAGGCGAACTATTGGCGGAATTTGTCATGGCAATGAAGTACAACTTGGGATTGAATAAAATCTTGGGCACGATTCATAGCTACCCAACATGGGCTGAAACGAATAAGTATGTTGCAGGTGAATGGAAACGGGCAAATAAACCTGACACTGTGCTTAAATGGTTAGAAAAGTATCATCAATACCGAAGAGGATAATACAACGCAATCTGCAGGTTTGAGACGACATCTACACCGCTGTTATCTGCTCTTTAGGTTGGCGTGCATAACCGTTTTTACCACATCAGTTAACGCTGAGAATAAAACAGTTTATTTTCACGCATGGGGTGGGAGTCCACAAATTAATGCATATATCGAATGGGTCGCTGAACAGGTAAAAGCGCAAAATGGCATTGAGCTAGAGCATATCAAACTTGCAAACACTAGTGATGCTGTCAATCAAGTTCTTGCACAAAAAGTCGCTTCGCCTAACGCCGTTGGCACGATTGACCTGATATGGTTGAACGGCGAAAATTTTGCTTCGATGGCTGATAATGATTTACTCAGGGAAAATTGGGCAACATCACTTAGCAATTTTAACTTAACCAATCCACAACAGAATCCAGATGTTTTATACGATTTTGGTGTACCGACCTTAGGACGAGAAAGCCCTTGGGGACGTGCATCACTAGCATTTTATTACAATGAAAAGCACTTAATTGAACCGCCCAAAACAGCATTAGAGTTACTGGCTTGGTCAAAACGCCAACCTAACCGATTTACATATCCGCACATTGATGACTTTATTGGTATGAGCTTTGTTAAATACGTGCTTATTGCAAGCGTTAAGAACGACCCAAGCATCAACGAAGCATTACTCTACCAACCCGTAGATTCTGATAAATTTGACACGGTGACGCAACCGTTATGGGCGTATTTAGATAAACTGCATCCTACAATGTGGCGCAAAGGACGCTTTTTTGTCAGAGATAATGGATGGTTAAAACGGATCTTTGATGATGAAGAAATCTTACTGGCATTAACATTCTCCGCAGGTAATATCCCTGCATCCGTTGATCGCTTTGCGCTGCCAGTGACAACACGAACTTACACAATGCAAGATGGCAGTTTAAGTAATGTTCACTTTGTCACGATCCCTTTCAACGCGCCGAATCCACAATACGCAAAGGACGTCGCAAATTTTCTGTTATCCCCCATTGCACAAGCAGAAAAGTTAAAACCTACTATTTGGGGCGATGCTACCGTGCTAGATGTATCACGTTTGCCTCCTGAACAGATGCAATATTTTGGCAATCATCAAACACATCCTAGCGCGCTAGATCTAACGCGTAAAATACTTGCGTTAAAAGAACCTCATCCTTCTTGGATAGGGCCCTTAAAATCCGCTTGGAAATCACGCTATGAAAGCGATTAAGTGGCCCGCACTCCTGCTTACCAGTCTCTTATTATTGCCCGTATTCGGAGGTGTATTAAGTGTGCTTTTACCCGCGTTCGGTTATCTTCCTGCGCTAGAGAAAACACAGTTTACACTCATCTATTTTAAACAGCTTACTGAACAAGCAACGTTCCACAATATGATCATACTGACGCTAAGTTCTGGCGTCATAAGCACGTTATTAGCAACGTTAATGGCGATGTTGATCACCGCTCATGCATACACTCGAAGGTCTCTAGCCTATTGGAACAGTAAATTCAGGCCTATGCTTGTCGTGCCGCATGTTGCCGCAGCCATTGCGTTTGGTTTTTTAATTGCGCCAAGCGGCTTTGTCTTGCGCTTGCTTTCACCGACGATAACGGGGTATGCATTACCACCTTCTTGGAATGTTCCTAATGATGATTTTGGTGTTGTCATGACGTTAGCATTTGCATTAAAGGAAATGCCATTTATTTTGCTACTTACAGTGGCTTTATTGTTACAAGTTCAGCGCAAGATAGCGTTTGAAAAGCAACATCAAATTTCCCAAACGTTAGGCTTTCCGCCCTTCCCTTCATTTTTGTTGATCGCATGGCCACAAGTGTATCCACTCATCAGGCTACCGATATTTGCCGTGCTTATTTATACCGGCTCAAGTGTTGAGATCCCGCTAATTTTGGGGCCGAGTAACCCATCAACCATATCGGTAAACATGTTAACAGCGACTTACAACGTAGACTTAGAACAACGATTCATTGCCTCTGCTTTGGCAATCATTCAAGTTGTTGTCTGTGCTGCAAGCATTTTTATCTGGTTAGGCATCGAAAAAATAGGTGCTTGGGTGTGTCAACTATTGATGAGAACTGATAATACAAAATGGGCATTTTGGGCAATAGAAAAAATCAGCGTCTTTGTTTTATATTTCAATGTTGCGATTATGGTGGTTGCCCTATCTTCATTATTTTTACTTAGTTTTACCGGTCATTGGCCATTTGGGAGCGCGCTTCCATTATCTTTCACAATGATTAACTGGCAATTTGCGTTAGGTCAGTTACAAACACCGCTCGTTAACTCTTTTGGACTTGCTTGTATGGTAGGTATTTTGAGCTTAACCCTATGTGTAATTGCAATGGAGACAACGGTAAACTCACAAAAGCAGGCTAGGTTATTAAGCGGTATTAACTACATACCCCTGTTGTTTCCTATGATTGTATTTATGTTTGGAGCAGCCACACTTATATCCTATCTATTTGGCGCGTATTCAATTATTGGCGTGGTCATATTACATTTCGTTGTTGTAACACCCTATACGTGGTTATCTCTATCACAGCAATACTACGCCTTGGACAAACGACTCATTCACGTCGCGCACAGCCTTGGTGCTAGTCAACTGAAGTGTTTTTTCACCATCAAAATGCCGTTGCTATGGCCTTCTCTTATGATGGCATTAGCGCTTGGGTTTAGCATCAGTCTTGCCCAGTATTTACCCACTTTGCTGGGCAGTGCAGGCAGTCTATCAACAGTCACGACTGAAGCAGTAGCGCTTGCAAGTGGTGGCAGTAGACGGCTAATTGCCGTGTATGCAATTATTCAAATTTTAATGCCAGCACTCGTTTTTTTAGTGTTAACAACAAACTGGAAAAGAATACGCTATCGTTAGACGGTGATTCTTATTATTTTCATATCATGCTAGAAATAAATAATCTCAATATCTCAGTAGGTGATAAAACGCTTATTGAAGTGAACGCAAACGTAAAAAATGGCGAGATTTTGTCGATTATGGGCCCTTCCGGCTCAGGAAAATCAACGTTATTAAGTTGGATTATTGGGCAATTAAGTAATGATTTTACGGCGACCGGAAGTCTTGTTTTAAACGGCAAAGACATAACGCACTTGTCAACAGAAAAACGAAGTATCGGACTGATGTTTCAAGATCCTGTACTGTTCCCTCACCTTTCGGTGTTTGACAATATCGGCTATGGAATAAAGGGTTCAAAAAAGCAAAAACGCGACAGAATCCACGCGCTGTTAAGCAATGTTAACTTAGAAGGTTTTGCTGACCGTATGCCCAATACCTTATCAGGTGGACAACAAAGCCGCATCGCGCTGCTTCGATTGATTGCTAGCGAACCAGATGCGGTTTTACTCGATGAGCCATTTTCAAACCTGGACGCCCGAAACAAACACCACACGAGAGACTTCGTATTTGAACACCTAACGCACGCCAAAATCCCCATCATTCTCGTCACGCATGACCAAGAAGACGTAAAGGCTGTCGATGGAAACCTTATTACGTTTGAATAAGCTCGGAACCTCAATCAACATTACCACCAAAAACACGCTAATAGTTTTGGCTCTGGTTTCTTTAGTTGTTGAGTCTCAAATGCGTTGATTAACAGTTGATTGTAGATATTAGTGAGTTGAAAGCTTCGAATTCATGGA
>DDLV01000068.1 GCA_002340325.1 Glaciecola sp. UBA2563
TATCAACGAGATTGCGATTTTCATCGCAATGACGCCTAGTTATTCACACTACAACGAAAGGTCATCCCGTTTTAAAAACGGGATCTCGTTGACGTTTACAAATATCTAAACAAAGTGCTATTTCTTACCTGACTAATGTCCTACTGAGATGCCGTTTTTCAACGGCATGACCCCGTGCTGATCACACTACGAATAAAAACCTACCTGTAATTAAATGAACCTAACATGCTGTGAGGTCGTCTTTTCTATGAACAAACGCCAGAAGAAACGATGAAACAACAGCAAGTAGAAACAGAATTACTGGTAATGGCCGCACAGCAAGGTAATGCTGATGCCTTCACGCTGTTATTCCACCGCTATCAAAAACGCCTTTTGCAATACGCTTGTAAATTCTCCGGTAATGAAGACATCGCCAGAGAAGCGGTTCAAGACACCTGGTTAGAAACGGCTAATAACATTCGCAAGCTATCGGATCCTAGGGCTTTTAGAAGCTGGCTATACAAAAAAGTGCGTTGGAGGGTACTTGACCAGATTCGCAAACAGTGCCCAGTGGAAAATCTAGATACAGAGGATTTACCTGAACAGGTTGATGACTCAACCGCAATTGATACAAATGATTTAGTACGAGAAGGGTTAAGGCGATTGCCTGATTTAGAAAAAGAAATGCTGCAGTTTTTTTATCTTGAAGAGATGAGTATTGCCGAGATTTCAGTTGTACTTGATATCCCAATTGGCACTGTCAAATCACGACTGAGCAAAGCTAGAAATTTATTGAAACAAAAACTATCCGGGGAGGATATGCAATGAGTTTAGATGACAAAATTAAACAGGAATTGGAGAAAGAGTTGCCCAATGTTGAGAAAATAATGGCAAAAGAACAGGGGTTGTTTGATATGTTGTTTGCCACGTTTAATTCCAGCATGCGCGGATGGGTGATCGCGGTGAATGTGGTAACGTTAATTGTGTCTGGATTGATGATTTGGACGGGGTATGAATTCTTTGTCGCCGATGATTCTCAGCAGATGTTTTGGGGGATGTGCTTGCTCATTTGCCTCAATGCTCAAATTGCCCTTAAACAGTGGATTTGGTCGGAAATGCGCAGGCACTCTTTGATGCGTGAAATAAAGCGTTTAGAGCTAGCGATTGCGCGTTTATCATGAGTCAAGCTGATAATAAAACAAAGCATCTTCGAGTATTATCTTGATGCTCTTTTTCGACGGATATTAAGGCGCAGATCATTGGTAACGTGTTTAAAGAAATAGCGAAGCACGGACGTCGTAATCTCCGGAGATTGTCCGTTTGCCAAGCGAATAATTTGCCAATAATAAAATCCTACTTGGCCAAAGCCATTTATAGCTTTTATGAGACTTATTGGACTGTTGTTGCCCCAAAACCCTTTCCCTAATATGAGCGCGTGTTCATAATCGTCAAGCGCATTGACTTTTCCTTCAATTAAATCTTTTGAGCAATTCGGTTGCGTGCATAGTGGACGAGCAAGCCCGATAACATCCACTTCCCCATTTGCAAGTGCTGTTTCCATAACGTTTCGTTGCCTAAATCCTCCCGTTATCATCAGTGGAACAGATGTGTGCTGCTTAATTGTCTTCGCGTATTCAATGAAGTATGCCTCTCGCTTGCGAGTGCTTTCTCTTACTTCTGTCGGCTCTACACCAAACAAGCTCAACTGTTCGTATGTCCCTCCCGATATCTCGAGTAAGTCAATACCATCCTCTGTTATCCATGTTGCGACCTTGACACAATCTTCAAGACTGAATCCACCTTTTTGAAAGTCGGATGAATTGAGTTTTACTGCAATTGAGAATTGCTTGCCCACAGCTTTTCTGACACTTGTAATGACTTCTCTGATAATTCTCGCTCTGTTCTCGAGTGAGCCTCCATATTCATCTGTTCTTTGATTTGTCTTTGACGACAAAAACTGGCTAAGTAAATATCCGTGCGCACAATGAATTTGAACGCCAGTAAACCCCGCTCTCTTCACCAATAATGCTGAATGAGTAAAACGCGAAATAACATCTTCAATATCGGCTTTTGTCATTGGTCGAGGTTTGCCAAAATTCCCTACTAAATCGAGTTGCACATCTGAAGGTGATAGGGGTTGCGAGTTAACCATCCTCGGGCATTGACGGCCCGGATGACTCAACTGCACCCATAGGTGATTGCCGCCAATAGTGCCTGCTTTTGCCCATGAAGAAAAAAGCGCTAGGTCGTCGTCGTTTTCCAAAACCACATTGCCAGCGCGCTCTAAATACCGTCGGTCAATCATGACATTACCAGTAATATGCAAGCCTGTTCCGCCGCGTGACCATGTTTCATAAAGTACTTCATGCTGTTTGGTAGGCCGGTCATATTCGTCTGCCAACCCTTCTGTCATCGCGCTTTTACCCAATCGGTTTTTTAGCGTTGCCCCGCAGGGTAAGGTAATTGGTTTGGATAGTTCGATTGATGAAGTCATGTATGTAAAGCCTTTGATTACTGATATGCTGCTGGAAAAAACTTAGAAAAGTCATCATCGTATGATAGTAGAGATAACTAATTCTTACGATTCCACATACATCAGTATGTGTACAAAATGAAGAACCGTTATTCCGTTTGTCAACTAATGCTGTTCGATTACGCAAATAAGCGTCTAAGCGGAGGTATGTTTACATGTAAAAGCGTGCGAGCGCATGGACGCGCGAGCCCGAGCGAACATGGACGTGGAAAGCGTCTTTTACATGTGAACATGACCGCAGCTAGCTGTAATGAGTAATCGAACAGCATTAGTTGACAAACGGAAT
>DDLV01000154.1 GCA_002340325.1 Glaciecola sp. UBA2563
TGTTTTCGAAGCTTTCAAATGTTCTACTCCTATAATCAAATGTAAATCAAATATTTTACTGCTCAACAATTAACGGGAAAATCGCCTAAAAAGCGAGCTCAAACATTGCAGCGAACCTGTAATTTAACTTACCGTAATTAGTCACTTTCGGAGAACATACATGAGCAAGATAGCTATTATTGTTGGTAGTCATCGGCAAGCATCACAAAGTTTGAAAATTGGCCAGATGATGGAAAAAAAATTGGTACAACACTCCGGCTGTGAGGATGCATTTATCCTAAACCTTGCCAAAGCTGGACTGCCGTTTTGGCAAAATCTTATAGCGATGAAGAGCAAAGCATTATCGATTCAAATAAAGCGGGTTTGATTGAAGCGGATGGGTTCATTGTAATATCTCCAGAGTGGAATGGCATGGTGCCGTCGGTGCTTAAAAACCTCTTTCTATTATATTCAACTGATGTATTTGCACATAAACCGGGATTGATTGCCTCAATTTCTGCAGGCGTTGGAGGTAGCTATCCAATTACGGAACTGCGCACTTCAAGCTATAAAAATTCTCGTATTTGTTATTTGCCTGAACATCTGATTTTTCGACATGTGACGTCAATATTCAATGATTCTGATGATTATCCAGATGATAATGACGAATCTACACAATCTTATATGTCTGAACGCACAGATTACTGTTTGGACTTGCTTCTTAGCTATAGTGCAGCGTTAAAGACAGTTAGAGCAGATGTGCTCCAAAACCCTAAATTCGGAAATGGCATGTAGCCATTTACGGGCACATTAAGATAAGTGTTGAAATTCAATTACACCTAGTGCATAACAGTCTTGATATCGATGAAAGGACGCAATCTATAATAACTAGATTAATCTAAAGACGTTACTTTTCATTATTAGAACAAGATGTTTGGAAATTTGACTCAAATTCCAAAATAAAAATCAGCATATTCGATATGGAATCATTCTTCTTTTATCTTCTACTATTGCAGTATCTGAAAGAACAATGACCCTCGGTGTACGCACACTTTTAAAAAAACAATAATGTTAGGGTAATCGCCTTATGAAATCTCATTTTAAACATCAAATAAACGCAGTTTTATTGTGCCTCTTATTCTTGTGTAGTGTTCAGGTACAAGGGAGCGGACCATTATGGCCTGGTACTTCATATTCGGATGATATTCCATCGTTTAAAGACGTTTTGGGATACGAAGTGGGTGAAAAAATAGCAACTAATGCCGAAATGTATGCGTACTTTGACGCGTTGCAAAAAGCAGCACCCGATCGCGTGCAAGTGCACGAGTACGCCAAAAGCTGGCAAGGACGACCACTAATATATGTGATCATTGCAAGTCCTGAAAATCTGAAAAACATCGATGAGCTAACATCAAATGTACAAAAGCTTGCAGATCCAAGAGTCACGTCACAGCGTCAAGCTAAATCCATCATCGACAGTCAGCCTGCGTTTGTCTGGCTCCAATATAGCGTGCATGGCAATGAAATAAGTGGTACTGATGCTGCGATGATGATGGCGTATCATCTCCTTGCTGCACCTGATGACCCAATTAATAAGAATATCCTTGATAACACCGTAGTGTTTATCGACCCTTTACAAAATCCCGATGGTCGAGAACGGTTTGTTTCCCGATACTATGCCACTGTTGGCATGGAGCATAGCCCAGACAGATTAAGTGCAGAGCACAATCAGCCGTGGCCTAGCGGCAGACTTAACCATTATCTTTTTGATATGAATCGCGATTGGTTGGCGATTACGCAACCAGAGAGCAAAGGACGTATTGCGGCAATCAATGAGTATTTGCCACAAGTCATCGTTGATGTGCATGAAATGGGCGGCGATTTGTCCTATTACTTTGCCCCCGCTGCGCAGCCGTTCAATCCATTTATGACGCCGACGCAAATTGCCAATATGAATGCAATCGGTAAAAACCACGCAAAACATTTTGATGATTTTGGTTTTGATTATTTCACCCGCGAGATATTTGATGCGTTTTATCCGGGTTATGGAGACAGTTGGCCAACTTTTTATGGTGCGTCTGCATCTACTTATGAAGTCGGTTCGGCAAGAGGTATGTTTTTTAAAAAGAGCAATGGTGACACTATTACGTTCTGGGATACTGTTCAACGCCAATTTGTCGCATCCATGTCGACGGCGGAGGGCACTGCACTTACTCGCGAAAAGCTCCTTAACGATTTTTATCAATATCAAGTCGATGCCATAGAAGAAGGAGAAGAAAACAAAGAAAGGATTTATGTATTGCCAAATGAGTCGAATCGCGAAGGTACACATAGATTGGCAACATTAATGGCTGAACACGGTGTGGAAGTATCTAAAGCAAGTGAAGATTTTTATGCTTGCGGAAAACGCTATCAACCGGGCAGCTTTGTGATTGATACGGCTCAACCTCGAGGTAGGTTTGTCAGCATGGCGTTCACCGAACAAGTTGATATGGCAGAAGACTTTTTAAAAGAGCAAGAAAGACGCCGAGCGCGAAACTTGAACGATCAAATTTACGATGTAACCGGTTGGTCGCTTCCGATGATGCTAAATGTTGAATCAGCCGCTTGTTCAAAGAGCGTGAAAGTAGACGGTGATTTGGTATCTGCAACAGATGTTTTGCTAGGTGAAGTAAACAAACCTAATGCTGAGGTCGCGTTTTTAGTACCGTGGGGCGATATGTCAGCAACGCGATTTTTATCGTCTGCACTTAAACACGACATTAAACTCAAAAGTGTTGATGCCGCATTTGTATTGGATGACAACAAACGATATCCAGCCGGCACATTAGTCATTGAAAAAAGTAATAATTACCAGCGGTTGGCAGAGAAAATAGCAAAAATTGCTAAAGAAACTGGGGCTATCGTTGACGGCGCTGACACGAGTTGGGTGACAGCAGGGCCAAGTTTTGGCAGTCCAAATACCGTTAGCATGGTTGCGCCGCGTGTTGCATTGGCGTGGGGCGAATCGACTTCTGCATTGAGTGCAGGGAACACTCGATTTGTGATTGAACGCCAGTTAGGTTACCCCGTGACAGCGATAACCTTGCCTGTGATGGCGCGCTCAAATCTTGATGACTATGACGTAATTATTCTACCAGAGGGCAATTATGCACGTGCATTGGGTAAATCAGGTGCAGACAATCTAAAAGCCTGGGTGCAACAAGGTGGTGTATTGATTTCGCTCGGCGCAGCCAACCGTTTTTTGACCAGCAAAAACATTGGGTTATTGGATGTTAAAAGAGAGTCTGCTTTTCGAGAAGAGAAGCAAAAAAGTGGCGCTAAGGATAAAGATGTAGCCGCAGGTAAGCGTTTTGAAACGCGCGATGACTTGTCAAATGCGATTGTAGAAAATAACACATCCCCTGATAACGTATCAGGCGTACTGGTCAATATAGAGGTAGATCAGGAACATTGGTTGACTGCGGGTGTTGATGAAGCTCTAGTCACGGTAGCGTATGGTCGCGACATCTATACGCCCATTACGTTAGACTCTGGAAAAAATCTCGCGTGGTTTAAGGGCAAAGACGAATTGCTTGCTAGTGGATATCTGTGGGAAGAAAACAGGCTTCAGTTAGCGTACAAACCATTGTTAATTCATCAACCGATGGGCCGAGGTATGGTCATTGGCTTTACCCAATCGCCAACATATAGAGCTTATTTAGAGGGAATGAATACGTTGCTTGCAAACAGTATTTTTAGAGCAGCTGCACATGCGCAAAATTAGTTAGAAAATTATCTTGTCTATACTCATTACAGGATATAGGAGATAACCTTTTTGAGCTTTTTTGAGCAACATCAGTTAATCTTGGGCTGGCGCAGCACTCTGCTGGGACTTATTTTTGTTCATCTACTAATAACATCAGCCGTGTTATTCAATAGAAAGACAGAGCGTCAAGCAAACCTGTTTCTAGCCTTTTTGTTAATACTGATTGCATTCGATTTGGTCCCTCAGATTATAGGGTTTGCAGGATTCTACGATGCTTTTCCATGGCTTAGTTTTGCACCCTTCAGTAATGCTTCAGCCCTAGGTCCACTGCTATTAGGCTATGTGTTTGCCATGACGACCAGCAGGGTGTCAAAGGTCATCTACGCTGCATTAATACCGAGCATTACCATTTTTCTTTATCATTGCTATTGGTTTTTACAGCCACTTCAGGACAAATGGGACTGGGTAGCGTCATATCATGGCAGTGTTATCTCACCGATATTTAATTATTATGCGCTTACTCTTGCATTGGTAAGCGTGATTATTTCCTTTCTTCAAATCAGGCGATATCGGCACTGGCTGGCTAATTTAAGCTCTGCAGCGATGGAGTTTGATCAGAGATGGCTACCACATTGCTTGATCGGATTTTTGATTCCTCTGATAGCTTGGTTATTTATGGATGTTTATGCGTTTTTGTTTGGCCGACTTAGTTACTTCGAAGCATTTCCGTTTTATATCATTTTATCATTTTCAGCCTATGCGATAGCACAAGGTGCAATCACAAAAAGTAAGTTTTCGTTTCCTAAGATGCAGCATTCGGATGTCAGCAATGAAATCAACGCAGATTGCCGACAAGTTTCAGCATTGGAGGAAGCAGAATTAAATACGCATCAACGCGATGCCGCTAAGTTAAGAGATGTAATTGTTACTGAAAAGCTCTATTTACAACCGCGATTATCACTGCAAGATCTGGCGCGACACATGGCGACCAATGAAACCTATATCTCAAGGATTATAAATCAAGGAACAGGCGGCAATTTTAATCGCTTTGTCAATCAAATAAGGGTTGAATGTGCGCAAGAGGGCATAAAGTCTAAAAGGGGTGATTTACTTCAAATTGCGCTTGATAGCGGTTTTAACTCTAAGGCCACGTTCAATAGAGTGTTCAAAGATATTACCCAGCTAACACCTTCTCAATACAAACGTCAACTAAGTCATTGAGAAAGAGAAACACTTTTGCTCAATGCGCTAAGAATGAAAGTGTAATCTGACTTTCGAATGCTAATAGTACTAAGAGCGACTTCCTTGTGTTTTTGTGTAATTTTCAATCCTCTGTATGGAAAGTGAAACCAACTTTTCTTGACAGTAAATGGCTTACTCAAATCGATGTTACATTGATGTTCAAGTATGCCATAGGTTGATGGTCCGGTAAGCTGATTGTGATTTAACACGATAGGATCTTTTGTCCATCTACGGAAAATGAACACGCCCAAAAACGAACCTGCAACTACAATTCCGAGCATTTTTACATAGAAACTTGCTCCTAACTGTAAAAACAACAACTCTCCATATTGAACAAACGAGATTAATTCGCCCAACATCCATCCAAAAATTGCATAGCCGGAATATAGAAGGGAATACTTAATTCGATTATGTTTAATGTATCGCGTTGGTCCATCCATATTTAATAACTTCGAATTCACTCTAGCTCTAATTGAGAAAAGTGAGTAGTATCATAGAAAAAGAACTGCAGCGCACAGTCGTTATTAATCATTTTTCGCCACATAGCAATGTAATCGTAGTTTCCATCTACAGAATTCCAAAACTTTTCTGCTCGTGCTAAAAACTCTAACGTTGCGCTCTTTTCACCGCGAGCGTAAATTTCTCTTACCAACGAAGTGTCAGGCCCAAAGGTTGAAAGCACTGGGGAGGATTTAACATTGACGGATTCGAGTAAATATTGCTTTGCTAGTTCAAGATTGTTTTTGTAATGTGTATTCTTTTTTGCCACATGATCTGAGTAGGCTTTATTGTCGCAGGAAGTATATGAATATGCTGGAGATTGAATGACAGCTAAGAGACCGAAAAGAAAAATATTGCGCGGTTTTAACATGATTTCCCTATACTGCAAGAAAATATAACCACGCGATAATGCCACTGATCTTGCCATATGACAAATGTGCAGCGTTTAGCATGAGACGCATAGGATTTTTGATTAGATATGTGGGCTCGAAAAACAGCGCCAAGTTGAGTATAAAAATGTGAATAAAACACGATTAGACTTTCGAAACTGGAATCGCCGCGAACATTATGAGTTTTTCAGCAAAATGGATGAACCGTTTTACTGCATCACAGCTGACGTTGACTGCACAAATGCATATGCGTATAGCAAAGGTAATGGTTTATCATTTTTTAAGTACTATCATTTTATTGCAAGTCAGGTTGTTAATCGCATCAAGGCGTTTAGACTGAGAATTGAAGATGGTGAAGTATTTGAATACCATCGAATTAATTTAAGCACCACAATACTTAGACCTGACAATACGTTTGGTTTTGCACTGATTAAATACCATGATAATTTTGAGTCTTTTGCTTTGGAATTTAATGAAGAGATGCGGGCGGTCATTGATTCTGAGGGGCTTCGTTTAGACGCGACAGGTAATCATCCAAATCAGATTCATTATTCCACGATTCCGTGGATTAACTTCACATCGCTTACACATGCACGAAACTTGAAAGTACCGGACTGCGTTCCCAAAATTTCGTTTGGTAAATACAAAAGAGATTCTGACCGTCTGTTAATGCCAGTTTCCGTTCATGTGCATCATGGACTTATGGATGGTTATCACGTAGGTCAGTTTTTTGAGCAATTTGAAGCAGCATTAAATGTGGGTTGAAATAAAAAATTTCTGAGTGAATATGCTCGCAACATTATAAACTAGTTTTGATTTGCCCCAGCGTTAAGTTAGTGTCATGGAATAAAGAGATCAGTCGAATTTGGTTCCAAAGAAGGCGTACCCCTCGATCTCCTTCAGATATGCTGTTTTTTAAATACAACAAACAAAGCGACACATAATCGGTTAGATTAAGAGAACTCAATTGTTCCTCAGATAAATATTGCATTGTCCAGTTTGAAAACATTCTTCTATCGTTTTCTTCGGTTTCAATTTGCTTAATGATTGCGTGTCTAGGATCGTTTTTTAAGTTGTTTAGCAGATTATCAATAGCATCTTTATGACCTTCTATGTATTGAAAGAATATATCTTTCGAAAAACACAAGAAACCAGTAATGCCAAACTCCTTGTTTTTGAAGCCAGAAAGCACCGCTAAGTCGCTGATATCAGTCTCACAAAATGATTGATTGGATTTGCTTATATAAAGCGCTCTTTTATAGGTTACAGCGGGTTCCATCATGATATTTATTCATCTTTTACTGCAAATTCTTATAAGATTAGTCAGCCATGCAAAATATAAGGCGTTGGGGCACCGTAGTAGAATTATTCGCAACCTGCATTGATTTAGCTCAATAGTATTGAGTAATGTGAGTTGGTATCTATTAGGCTTTTAGTCTGAAGTATTGTGTTAATAGCAACGCAATTTTAGGTTTTGTTGACTGATAAATTTACTTTGGCTTTCAGCATATTAATCTATCGATTTGTATGAATTGAAGGTTAAGGAGCAGCATCTTTTGCTAGATAGATGGTCTGTGAAGGGAATGCGAATCCACTGTATTGCTCAACGATTTTGTCTAATGATAGCAATAGCCGTTCCTGCCTTTCTAAAAATTGAGCGTAATCGGCTGCGCTGATGTAGGTGAAGATTTCTATATCTTTGGATGCGGCACTGTAACTGATAAAGCGCACTCGGAGGTCTTTTTTTAGTACATGCTTGTCCTCCCGTAAAAGGGTTCGCAGGCCGTGGAGTATATTTTCGACGTTTTCAGAGCTGGTCTCATATCTTAAATTCAGTGTAGTTCTGAATAAAAACCGTTTGCGCATTGTAAAATTTTCTATATCGGTACTTGATAGTTCACCATTTGGATAGGTAACCAGTGTATCTGTAAGTGTTCTAAGTCGAGTGGAGCGTAGGCCTATATGTTCAACGGTACCAACAAGTTCTCCAACTTTACAGAAATCGCCTATTCTGAAGGGGTGATCAATAATGATGATGATACTGCCAACAATATTTTCAATTGCTTTTTGCGCGCCCAGCGCAATAGCAATTCCGCCTAAACCTAAGGCAGCAAGACCTGTAGTTACATCAACGCCGTAGTTCGTCAATATCAGTATAATTGCCACTATAACCAAAAAGGTTTTAGCGATTGCGCGGAAAAATATCACCAGCGACACCGCAGCGCCGCGTTTTTTCTCTCTCAAGATGTGCTCACCGCGAGTAGAAAAATTATCAAGCAGCGACCAGATGGTAATAAAAAGCGCAAGCCAGAAAACGGTAACCGTTAGCTTGCTCATATCCTGTCGCACAATGATGGATAAACCGAGGTAGATTTCCTGCCAGTAAAAAATAAATACGCCTGCAATCATGCAAAGAGGAAGGACAAGTGCTGACAGGATTTGTGCATTTCGTGATGATTCTGTTTTGTTATCGTATTTCTTGGCTACAGTACTGAGCGCCTTATACAGGAGCCAACTGACAAACACGGTCAGTCCTAAAATTATCGGGATAGCCAACCAATGCCTAACAGGTGCACTCCGCCAAGTACTTTCATTTGATGAAGGAGGGATGATCATATCAATTACGCTGGTGGTTTCGGTTATATTTAAAGTGGCGATTGCTTTGATTGTCTGACGCGATACAAGCCACTGCATCTCATCTGTTCGCACAGTGACACGCTCCAGTATAATAGGCACTTTTATACCATCTGCCCTGATATGGCCTACTCGTTCAAATTCGGATGCAAGTGTCACTTCTTCCGTGCCCTCTGGGTTATCAGATACAAGCGCTACTGGGTCTAAGACACCAAAAGAATTTATTAAATAAGGAAATTGTTCAATAACGCGACCAATGGTCTCTCGGCTAAGTTCATCCGTTGGACGAGTAATAAAATTTTCTGAAATGTCATAGGCCGTAGGGTTAGCAAGAGATATCAATATCGCTCTTACTGTATCCCGAGGTGTATTTAAAACTGCATCTGGCTCATTATCTACAGTTGTATTTGTGTCCGCTCCCTCGTTATCAGGTAAGGAAAGCTGAGCATGTGCATTGTGAATTGCGAAGATAAGCACAATAAGAACGAATAACACTGAGACGTTACTTTTCATCAGGTGGATCTTTTCCATTCGCATATTCTTTGAATTGTTATTATGTTAGTTTGACATAAGATAATCCGCGATAGCTTGATAAGCGGGCAATGAGGTCGGGTCAATTACACTATTAGAGGCGGTAGGGTGTGATGCCAACCTTACGATGATCATATCCACGCTAGGATCAATATAGATGGTTTGACCATGGACGCCCCGGGCGGCAAAGGCACCATTAGCATTGTGAAAATGCCACCACATACTGCGATAGCTGCCATTGGGCATGCTTTTATAACCTGCCTTTGAAAACGCATCTTTACTACCGCCTTTACGGATACTATCGATAGCACTTTTTGGTATAACTTGAATGCCATTAACCATGCCATCATTGGCAACCGCAAGGCCGAGTCTAGCCAAATCGCGCAATGTTGCGCTCATTCCTCCGCCAGAGAATGGAATGCCTAAGCCGTCGACTGTAATATCAGCGCTGACTTCCATTCCCAACGGTGACCATAACAGTTCGCTCACAACGTCGTTGAATTTTTGTCCAGTCACCGCTGAGATAATCCATCCAAGTGCATCGGTGTTAACTGTCTTATATCCAAAGATAACGCCGTGTTCATTGTCTTTTTTAACAGTCTGAAGATATTCAAAATAACCAATGGGGCCTGCATAGCTCTCTGGTTTAGGTAGTGGGTTTGCCGCTGCAGAATATTTCCAGATATCTGCATTGGGGTCGGCGTAGTTTTCGCTGTATTTCAGCGATGTCGTCATGTCCATAACTTGCCTGACAGTAGCATCGCCAAACGCTGAGTTTTCAAGCTCAGGAACGATCTCTTTTACGAGTGATTCGTCTTGTAGTATGCCTTTCGATATTAGTATTTCGGCCACTAATCCAGTCACGGATTTTGTCATTGACATTGCGGCGTGATTGACATGTTCAGAAAGGCATCCTCTATACTTTTCATAAACGATCTTTCCTTTGTGAATAATCAACATTCCATCAGTGTAATTTTTTGCAAGACTGTCATGCCAAGACATTATGGATTTTGTATTGGTGGGAGTGAATTTCACATCGTCAATCCCGTTTACTAATGCATATTCCAATGGTTGATATCCTGACACGTTCCGGTTGATAGAAGCGGTAGGAAGTAGTTCTCGCATATGACATACAGACCAACGTAAATTTGGGAAACTAAAGAAATTACTGTCAGGCAGCATAACTCTTTTGTCGACTGGAGGTGGGAACCCTTTCATCAGCCCGAGGGTGTTGGGGTTAGATTCTTGATCGCTTAAGGCGGTTTTTGGTGTCGCAGTGTTTGCTTTGACAACAAAAAATAAACTGCTACACACACATATAACCAACGTTAAAAAAGTCTTCTTGTTCGTCATTTAGTCTCATCCATATAGCATTGCGTGATCGTTAAGAACGTCTTACCCCTGAGAAAACTAGAAAAAGAGCTGTAACAGGTTAAGTCCGAATACCTAGTAAGTTTTATATACAAATAATATTGCGACAAAGAACATAATTTCATTGGGGTTTTTTGACGTTGGCTTTCGGTGTGGAGACAAACCTATGCAAGCGATGGTTCAAGCTTTGGCGATGAACTGTTATATTGAAAATGCGTAAAACTAAAAAACAAAAGAAGTCGTGACCATATGTATAAACTATTATCTGAATTCAAAAACTATCTGTTTTCCACTGCAACAGTCGCAGGTGTAATGTCAATTTCGCTTTTTTCTTCCGCTATATCCGGAGCTGAATTTGAGCAGGGAAGGGTCATTGAAGACATGCCTGATATTCTCTCATTCAAAGAGAGAATTGAGCCTATAAACGAGATGGTAGTTGACCGCTTGGATAATCTACTTCCGACGTTGATGGAAGAAGCAGATTTAGATATGTGGCTGGTCATAAACAGGGAATATGGAGAAGATCGGCTTTTTTATACACTAGTCCCGCAACCGACATTTGCTGCAAGACGAACGACATTGGTTGTTTTTTCAAAGGGTGAAGATGGCTCGGTTGAACGGTTTAGTGTTAGTCGATACCCCATAGGTGAGATCTATCCAACAGTTTGGGATGGCGGTACTAAAGAACAGCAGTGGCAGCGACTCGCTGAAGTCATAGCTGAAAGGGATCCCAAACGCATCGGCATTAATATTAGCAAGGACTGGGCGTTAGCGGATGGGTTAAGTGTTGGCTTGTATGAGCAGTTGAAAGCGTCTTTACCTGAGAAATACGAAAGCAGACTCGTCAGCGCTCAAGACTTGGTCGTCCGCTGGCTCGAAACGCGAAGCCAAAAAGAATTGAATGTTTATCCGCAGGTGGTAACGATTGCCAGGCGTGTTATCGCGGAAGCATTTTCGAACAAAGTCATAACGCCGGGCGTTACGACAACAAACGATATTGCATGGTATCTTCGAGAACGGTTCGAGGAGCTTCAGTTAAGACCATGGTTCCAACCGTACGTTAATATTCAACGGCAAGGTGATGATACGACGCGTGATGATGTGTTTATTGGTATTGATAATCGCACCGTTTTGCCTGGTGACATTCTTCATACAGATGTTGGTATCTGTTATCTCAATCAATGTACTGACACGCAGGAAATGGCCTATGTTCTAAAACTTGGTGAGGATGTAATACCACAGGGGTTGATTGATGCAATGGCAGTCGGTAATCAGTGGCAGGATATTTTGACCGCAAATTTTGTAACGGGCTTAACTGGAAACGAAATTTTGCAAAACACCACAGACCAAAGTGAAAAAGCGGGCATTATTAGCAGTACATATACACACCCTCTTGGGTTTGTCGGCCATGCCAGTGGTCCCACAATTGGTATGTGGGACAATCAAGGGCCAACGCCGATTCAAGGTGACTGGCCGTTGTATCCAAATACTGCCTATGCAATAGAAGGAAATATCAAAACGCAGCTGCCAGAATGGGACGATCAGTGGATACAGATTAAACTGGAGCAAAGCGCCGTGTTTAACGGCAATACCGTGTTGTATCTAGCGGGACGTCAAACGCAGTGGCATGTTGTAAGATAGATTCAACTGACAGTTCTAAGCTTTGACGAAGAGTTTATTTATCGCTTCAAACACAAAATAAAGGATTGCCGCAGATGGAAGTGCGGCAATCAAAACCTGAGTAATCGCAATACTCGACATGGCATCTGCACTTAATGTTATAAAGTTAGAGAAAATCCAAAAACATCCAAAAAATAAAAAAATATAGATACAGCAATAATACAACGTTGGAATTGCTTGTTTGCCTGATTTTACCACCAAAATTATGGTGTGGACTTTTATTAGTATTACCAGCAACGGTAGACCAATAATGAGGTTAAGTAACAAAAACGGCGATTCAATCCCTAGCAAGGTGATATGTCCTTATGTGTTATGCGACACTACTGCTTTTACAGAGTACTAGCCTTATCAACATTTTGTTCTAGATATTCGGCTACGCTTTGGGTAACAAACTTATTTACGCTTTTATTCTGATTTAGCAATTGACGAACAGTTGTCGAGCGAATATTTATTCTCTCGTCTACATGAATGACGTCCCATCGTTGCGCTATCTCTTCAGATTTATAAAATTTGTGCCAATTCTGTTGATTGTCGGGCCCAATCACAAAGCTCAAATTGTCACTAGGATAAAGTTCTTTCTGTATGTGGGAGAGTAGATCAAACGTATAGACAGGCGTATCTTGCCGGTATATTTCGTGCTCAATCGGCAGAACACTTAATTTTTTATTTCTCATATCACTCACAAATAAATCTAGCATTGTTAGCCGCATATCATAGGGCATCATTTTCTTATTGAATGCATGTTTAAAAGACGGCACAAGTGATATCTGGTCAAAGGGCAATGTCAGTTCTAGCAATTGATTAATTACGTCAGCATGGCCGAGTGTTGGCGGGTTAAACGCAGAGCCAAAAATCGCGATGTTCATAAGTGAAGGAAATCTTCTTAATCTACAAAAGGGTTTAAATTTATCTTAATTTCTTAGTACCGCGAGATTGTGCAGCTTAATCATATATAAATCAATGTTAGATGCTAAGGATAGTACTTCCTATGCTCTAGGGCCGAACTATTTCAGGTTTTGCCTTGATTTTGCCTTATGACGCAGTGATTAAGTTGCAACATGAGATTGTTGATTTAATATTATTAATGCAAACCATTAAGGTAAACTAAAGACTAGGCCGATACCTACTTGAATGAGTTTAAACGTTTGAAAATAAATTGTTAATGAAAGGTGTAAGCTTCGATTACAACGACATCGATAAACGCGTATCGGTGGTAATAAATCCTGTTATTTGTGATCCAAACAAATTGGAACCAAAACAGCTAAAACACTTTTTTTCGCGATCTGAATATGGCGATCATTTGCTCGATGAAGATGCGCTTGTATCGGCTGTTAAAGCAGCCTCAAATAGAATTAAAGAAGCCAACAGTGAAGAAGTCAGCTCTGCCATAGCACTGCAAGTTGATGCAAAACTTACCATTAACGTTGACGAAGATTCGATGGCAGTCAACGCAACCATTGATTCAGCGCATGGCGGAAACCCAGTAAAAGTAGAAGAGGTAAACGCTAGGTTAAGTCTTCTCGGCATTTCCAGGGGTATCAGTGCTAAACGAATTAAAGCACTCGTAAAAGCATCACGCAAACTACTACCAGGCAACAATGTCAGAGATACTGTTGCAAAAGGACTACCACCGAGAAGAGGTAAAAATTCACGCGTAAAATCAGTTGTTAACGACGCATCCTCTCGAGAATTTACGCCACAAAATGTAACCCGTCATCGAGTTGATATGCGTAATTTAGGGCAGATCGTCGCGGTTAAAGCAAATGACGTTATTGCCAAAATACTACCGCCAAAACCTGGCAGGAAAGGATATGATGTTTACGGTCGTACCATTGAACCGCAGGAAGGTGAGCATGTAACGCCGATACTTGGCGAAAATACAGCAATTAATCCAAAGAATGATATGGAAATCATTGCGTTAACTTCGGGCCAGCCCAAGACTGTCGATGGTATCCTTGTCATTGATGATGTGTACACCGTCACAGGTGTCAATGTTAAAACCGGCAACATCGACTACAACGGTGCTGTGGTCGTGAATGGCGATGTGACTGAAAGCATGAGGATCATTGCAACAGGTGATGTTACCATTAACGGCTTTGTTGAATCAGCATATATCAAATCGGATGGTAGCATTGTTATCAAAGAAGGGATCGCTGGCAAACAAGACTGTGATGACTGCTTACTCGACGCTGCAGGAAGCATAACAGTCGGTCATGCACAGCACGTAAACATTGTTACCCAGCGTGACTTAATCGTTACAAAGCAATTATCTCATTCGACGATTTCGTGCTCAGGAGACCTGATCGTTGGGAAATCGAGAGAGATGGTGGATGGAAGTCTTATCGCCTG
This sequence comes from Glaciecola sp. UBA2563, assembly GCA_002340325.1. Taxonomy (GTDB): domain Bacteria; phylum Pseudomonadota; class Gammaproteobacteria; order Enterobacterales; family Alteromonadaceae; genus Glaciecola. The sequence continues at coordinate 14,425 of DDLV01000154.1, forward strand.
TAAAATAGTTGCAGGTGGCTTAATTTGTGCCGGTAATATTGGCGCAGTTTCTGGTAGTAAATTGAGTATTAATTATACAGATGCTATAGCCTCGCATGTAGAAAAGTTCAAAGCCATAAGCGATTTACGCACTACGTTAGCAACCAATACGGCGAGTCATGAGGATAAACTCAGCAGGATAAATCAATATGGCATTGATGGTCACATGAAGACAAAAATCGATGAGCTGAATCATGCCCTAGATGAACAAAAAGCATTATTGTCATGGCTTGAGACAGCTGAGAATGATTCAACAGAAAAATTGAAAAATCTTACCGAAGACGTTCAAATTCAAGCACATAAGAAGCTTTATTCTGGTGTGGAGATCATCATGGGTGAGTCGCACCTAGAAATTGACAAGACTGTCGATAGTTCTGTCGTATTTTTTGACGAAGACAAGATTATGGTGGTACCTTTTAATCGCTAATGACCAGTCGATAAAGACTGATTATTATGAACGAGTCTATCCCGTCCAATAACAATTTAGTGTTTAGACAGCTACAATGATTATTTTTCAATAATAGAAGCGAAGGCTGTGAATACTTCATTTGATTCGTTACAAACACCTTGCCTTATCTTACATCAATCAAGATTCGATGCTAACGTAACTCGTCTTTATGAAAAATGTAAAGTACATAAGACCGCCATTCGCCCGCACTTGAAAACAGCAAAATCCGTCGCGCTTGCTAAACGTATGCAGCGTGCACCAATGACAGGCATAACCGTGTCAACACTGCACGAAGCAGAGTATTTTTATAATGCGGGTTTCAACGATATTCTTTATGCCGTTACCATTGCGCCCAACAAAATTGAACGAGCAGTGACGTTGGCAACTAAGTGCCCATCTCTAATATTACTGATTGATAATGTAACAGTTTTTAAAATCTTCGATAGATTTGTACAGGGCATAAAGGCAGAGCATCAATTTAACATTAGGCTGATGATTGAAATAGATGTGGACGGACATAGAGCAGGTTTGTTACCTAATGAAGAGGAACTGTTGGCACTTGCTCAAAGCATTGTAGAAAGCAGAAATTTTACTTTTTGTGGGCTTATGACACATGCAGGTGAATCTTACACATGCCAAACGCCTGTTGATTTGCAGCAACACGCAAAACAAGAAGTTGAGAGAATGCAAGAGGCTAAAAGGTTTTTGCAGCAGCATGATATCAAGTGTCCGGTTCTCAGCATCGGTTCGACACCAACCGCAAACGCATATGAAAATCTCGATGAGATAGATGAGATACGAGCCGGCGTTTTCGTTTTCTACGATTTGGTGATGACAAATATTGGCGTATGCACAATTGACGATATTGCGTTAGGTGTTTTAAGCACGGTAATCAGCCATAAAAAGTCGCACAATCGCGTTATTATCGATGCAGGCGGACTTGCTTTGTCCAAAGATAGAGGTACTGCATCACAAAAGGCTGACTTCGGCTACGGCCTGTTAATTGACGCATTGACGTGGATACCGATAGGACAACTAGTCGTAAATCAAGCCAATCAGGAACATGGTGTAGTTTACCTGCAAAATACTGAACAGTTTTCTAATCTGCCTGTTGGCGCGAAGGTCATCGTGTTACCAAATCACGCGTGTATGACCGCGGCAGCGCATTCTGAATACCATGTATTTGAAGATGGCCGCATCATAGATACAATTTCGCGGATAAATGGTTGGTAACCACAACGGCCTTACGTTTCGACAAAATAAAATAAACAATCCGTAGCTGCTATATCTGCTCTTGTTGTGATCATGAACATCATAATCTGTTTTTTTGTGTACAACATATCGTTTTCACTATAAAAAATTTCAGATGCTTTGATGGCTTCACTGTCTGTTTTTAAAAGCGCGTCGATATCCTTATTCGTCCATCCAATGTGAGTATGCGCAGGGGTGTGAGCAAAATTAAAATGCTCAATGTCTCCTCGCAAACACAAGTCTATGTCATTGACCAATTCTGATGTGTAAATCAAAGTATATTGTTGCTTCAACATTACGCGCCGTGGACAGGATAATACGTCCAGATTGCCAAATTTATTACCATCTTTATCCGTGTTCAGTAAATTAATAATACCTTGTTCAGCGTGATAGTCAGACTGACTATCAAGCGTACCCCCAGCTTCGAATGTAATAATCGGACAATTAAAATCCATCTCCATCAATGCACCTAGGCATATATCGGTAACAATCACGCGTTCACTAAAATGACTCGCTAAGTCAATGTAGTCATCTTTCGTATTAGAAGAGTTGGATATAGATGATTCGGCAATGACCGCGAATGCTGGTCCACTGCCTGATGTGTTGTGAATGTCGACAACGGATTTAGGCTGATATTGCACGATTAAATCCGATATCGCCTTGGCTAAGATGAACTGAGGGTTAGGTTTTTCTGTCGCAACCGTCGTTTTTCCAAAGCAGCGATTCAAGTCTACTTGGCCCTTTAGCATTCTGTGCATAAAAACGGGTTCAGTCAGAGCAGCAGATACTGATGCAATTATAAAAACAACTGGATTATCAAAGGTGAAGTCATCTCGTAAGAGACTGTGGATTGCTTTGAGTCCAGATACTTCATTGCCATGGAGCAAGGTTGTAATGATCACTGGGGCGCGTGAGCGACAATCACCTGTTTCTATATAGCAAGGGTTACCAAGTCTCTTTAAAAAGTCGAGGTGGTTGTAAGCTTTTGCGAATTCTTTGGCAGTAGTGAATTCAATTCTAGTTAAATGCATTTTTTGGTATTTTGAATGTTTCTATTGATGTTTAAAAAAGCTGATTGGTACTAAACTAGACCAATTCAAATAAGCATGAATGAATCAAAACTTTTTGGAAGAGTCACCAGTTTGCCATTCACTAACGGGTATGTCGGATAGCATGTTTTCAATGTAGTAGTTAAACATGCGCCTGAGCGCATTGTTGCGACCAATGTTGTTTTTCTCTATGTTTTCCAGCTGTGCAAGCTGCCAGCTAGCGCCATTTTGCATGCGAATGACGCGTTGTTCAATAATATTGATATATTTTGATGCTTCTTGTTCACAAACCCCTAGACTGATCAGTCCATTCAGTGCTAGCGGTAGATGTTCTAAAATGAGTACCTTTATGGGTTTTTCTTCTAATTCGTGTTGATTGGTACATGGCCATAATATACTGGCATCAAGACCCAATTGTGCAGCTCGATAAAAATTATACTCGGCGTACTGAAACGGCAACTTTACAATTAATTCATTGATCGATTCCGCTAGCCCTTTTGTTATGCCAATCGCAAATGCTGCATTTGCTATCATATCTATGGCAGTTGGCCCAGCAGGCAGGCTCCTGTATTCAATGCGCAGATGGCCATCTTCGTGATTATCAAAGACGGCCCGGTTCCACGTCCAAACCGTACCATGATGCATCATAAGTTCAGCGTAGGCTTTATTATCTTTGTTCAAAACTGGTAATAGTGGTGGATATAGTGCCACGCTCTCTGCGAATAAGTCCCAAGCACTATCTCGTAGCCAACCATTACCGAAATTAACCCGAGCTGGTTGACGCCAGAGTTTTATATCTTTTACTCGATTATCAATAGACTGCTTAAATAACGCTATTCGGGTCTCATGCCACAACTTTTTACCCATTAGTAACGGCGCATTAGCGCCCGCTGCTAACACCAACGGCGTTGTAATTTGAGCCGCATTATACAAGTTCACAAAATCATCTCCTGGCACTTTGTAATGCACTTGAAAAGACGTATTTGCTCCTTCTAAAGTGACCTCATCGCACGGGAATTTGAGCGACTCATTCGCATTTATATCTACGTGAAATGCTTGCGTATGATGATTTGATAATTGATTATTAAGCGCGCTGTATCGCGGCATTTTGGTCATGTGTTCCAACGTTAAGTGTTTTTCTGTGAGCGTTGGTAAAATGCCTATTGCTGCAAGGTCTGTCGAATAGTTTTGTCCTTTGTTCTTGAGCGTTCTCCAATGCTTAAGTAAGCTATTGTGAAGCTTAGAGAGCGGTTCTCCTTTGGCGGGTTCGGGTGGGACGTTTATCTCAAGGTTGTATTGATTTATTTCTTCCGTAAAAATTTTAGGATCTAAACCCTTTAGTATCTTTTCGCTAGTGCAGCTAGGTCTTAAGTTATCATCAAATAAATACAGTTCCAGTTCAGCCCCAAAAGAGGCATCACCTGAGGAAAATCCAGGTTGTTTAATTTTATCTTTAAGCTGGCGTAGCTGTTGATTAAGACGATGTTTGAACGCAGCAATATCCTGCGCGGAAAACTGATCGCTGTTTATTTGAGTACCCAACGTGATCCTCCGGTGCGCGACGGTTATTTGTGCAAAATATGAAAGGTAAACA
>DDLV01000152.1 GCA_002340325.1 Glaciecola sp. UBA2563
ATGTTGAAGAGCGTCTTTTACAAGTAAACATGACCGCAGCTAGCTGCATTGCCTGAGCGAACAGCATTAAGCCTTTTGTGTAAGATTTGCTAGGGTTAAAGACAATCACATTTTAATGTTTTCTCCTGCCATGAGGTTTTTGCTTGAATCATTTAACAGCTTTGTGTTCTGTTTTAGCATTCTTTAGTACCGTTTCCTTAATCACATCGTGCGCAATACGCGAAGAAACGCCGATAGACCAACCTCCTCAGTGGGCGAGGGAGGCGATTTGGTATCAAATTTTTGTTGAACGCTTCCACAATGGCGACATGAGCAATGATCCCACGACTGAAGATCTTGCGGGAGGTTGGCCAGGTTTTGTACCCGATGATTGGTCAATCACTCCCTGGACGCAGGATTGGCATAAACCCGATCCTTATTTTAATAGCGTTCACGGTAAGTTAGATACCTCTGGTTATCCGGTAACCGATTTTGCTGCAAAAACCAGCTTTCGACGGTATGGAGGTGACCTACAAGGCGTTATCGATAAGCTTGACTACATAACATCTTTAGGGGTTAACGCGATATATTTTAACCCAATCAATGATTCTCCTTCTTTACACAAATTTGATGCTCGTCACTGGCGCCATGTAGACGTTAACTTTGGTCCTGATCCTGAAGGTGACAAAGCACTTATTGCTGCAGAAGACCCGTCTGATCCAAATACCTGGGTGATGACATCCGCGGACAAACTCTTTCTCCAACTCATTAAAGAAGCAAAAAAACGGAATATTCGAATTATTCTAGATTATTCGTGGAATCATACGGGCAATATGTTTTGGGCCTGGCAAGATGTACTAGAGAATCAAGAAAACTCCGCTTTCAAAGATTGGTATTGGGTAAATCAATTTGACGATCCTGCAACTCAGCAAAATGAATTTAGCTATGACGGCTGGTTTGGCGTTAAACAGATGCCTGAAATCAGAGAAACTGAACCGGTCGATCACGCCAAGGCCGTCACAATATCCGAAGGTAATTTGTGCAGCGAGGATGCAAAGCAACACATGTTTGCAGTAACACGACGATGGCTTGACCCAAATGGCGATGGAGATCCATCAGATGGTATTGATGGTTATCGACTCGATGTTGCCGCTGAGCTGCCATTAGGATTTTGGCGAGAATATCGTGCAGTTGTAAGAAGTTTAAATCCTGATGCCTACCTTATCGGCGAAGTTTGGTTCCAAAGTTGGCCGGATGTATTAATGGATCCTACGCCTTTTTTACAAGGTGATATATTCGATGCGGTAATGAATTATCGATGGTATCGCGCTGCCAGACGTTTTTTTGCAGACATTGACAATAACATCAATGCGTCCGAATTCGTCACACAGCTGCAAACACTTAACACAGGCTTCAGTTCTTTGCATCAGCAAGCAATGATGAACATGTCTGCCAGTCACGATAGTCCAAGGCTCTTAACCTCATTTTTTAATACCAATAACTATAAGTTTAATGCCAAACCAGAAGTGAATAGTAATTACAAAACTGGTATACCAGACGAATCAACATTTGCTCGTGTTAAAGCCTTTTTGACGTTTCAATTTACTCAAACCGGCGCACCGCAAATATATGCTGGTGATGAGATGGGAATGTGGGGCAGTGACGACCCGCATAATCGCAAACCCTTAATTTGGCCTGAATTTCAATTTGAAAATGAATCTCAACATCCCTTGCGAAGTTCCTCAGAATCTTACGAGGTTAAATTTAATGAATCACTGTTTGCCTTCTATCAGTCTCTGATTGAAATTAGAAACACTTATCCCGTGTTGCATAAAGGTGAGATTTCTTATTATGAGTCAGATGACGAAACAAGCATCGTTGCATATGCGAGAGAAGGTAAGGATGGCGAACGCATTTATATTGCGTTTAATATGTCATCAAAAAGCCAAGATATGCCGTTGCCACTGGGGTTTATGTCGTCCACAAAGGTAAGGGTTTGGCAATCTAGTTTCCCTAAGATGCGAGAATTCGTGATGCAAGGCTCAATACGAATGCCATCCTTATCAGCGACAATCGTTATTATTCCTTAATAGAGGGATCAAAAAAGCGAGCACGCAGCTCGCTTTTTTAGCAAAGTTACTAGTTTACTTCAAATTAGAATGATTGCGTGTAACGCGCATACACTGTGCGTCCGTAGCCATCATATAAATCGAAGTTGTAGTCACGTGAACCATCTGGGTCTGTACCTAATATTGGCTCTTTTCCGCTGATGTTACGAACACCAAGCGTGATTTTACCATTCCAAGGTGCATTATATGTGACCTGCGCGTCGTTAGTTATCCAGTGTGGTACCGGATCACCATTTGTGAATACAGTATCACCGATGATATTCATGTTCCATACAAGGTCAAAGTCGCCGATTGATAGTATGTTAGACAAAACACCACGATACTCTGGGCGAGCTTCGAATTGAAGCTGGTCAACACCATCAACATCAAAACTGTTAACGTAAGAAATGGTCAAGTTTTGACGAAGACGTCCAAACTCGTTCAAATCGAAGTTTGTATTCAAATTCAAGTCTAAACCATCAGTTTCCAATGTACCTTGGTTACCAAACCCACGGACGACAAGTTCGATTTCTCTCTCGCCGTTAGGGCCTATTGGAGCACCACGTGTTACTGACATACCAGCAGGAAGGGGTAAGCCGGCATTTTGCAGGTTAATCAATGCGCCAGATGTGAATGAACGAATACGATTATCAATTTCAATGCTGTAATAATCAAGAGAGAAATCTAACCACTCTGTAGGCTCATACGCTATACCTGCAGAATACTGAGTAGATGTTTCAGACTCTAGTTCAGGGTTTGCGATAACATTTGCATTGATTTGGTCAGAACAGTCTGGCGCCAAACCAACCGCAACACAGTGCTCTGGGTCACGCACAGAGTCAGCGGAGAAAGAAGGTTGCTGAGTCAAGATATCGAGCGTTGGCGCGCGGAAACCTTCACCATAGGATGCACGTAATAGTAACTCATCCGTTGGATTATAACGCACTGATATTTTAGGGGAAACATCAGAGCCATAATCTGAGTAGCGGTCACGACGCAACGCAGCAGTGATTTCTAATTCATCAGTGTACGGGAATACCGCTTCTACGTATGCAGCAGACGTTTGTCGGGTACCACCTGCCGAGTTACCTGCTGAACCACCGATTACACCACCTTCTGATAGTGAGTCGTATTGGTCGTTATACTCGATGTCTCTCCACTCACCACCGACGATCATTACAGCAGTACCGCCGTCCATGTCGAACAAGTCAAACTGCACAGAACCTGCTACTTCGTCTTGGTTGTAATCGCCCACTCGCGAAATAGTCGCTTTCATGGAGTTGAGTACTTCAGCAGGATTACGTTCCAAGTCTCCAACCAAATAAGTTCCTTCGTTCAAGAATTGTTCCGCGATTGGAATAACCACATAGTTGCGACCGATGTCGTAAGTACGTGATTTACTGCGACGAACACTAAAGTCCACAAGTACGCCATCGATATCACCTTCAAAACCAAGGTGCAAATCTTCCAACGTGTTTTCAACATCATTATCACGATTGCCTAGACCTGCAAACCGGTGAAGGATATCAACTGCATCAGAACCTGTTGTTGCATCCGCCGTTGGGTCGTATGTTGTTGGATTAAATGCTGGGTCATAGTAAGGAGACTCAGGGTTTGTCGGGTTATTCGGGCTATCTGCGTCAACAGAGACCTGAGCAAGTGACGGCGCATATCGACCAAATGATGAAGACTTAGTGATGCTCATGTTAGAGAATACTGACCAATCATCATTGATTTCATAACGGCTGTTTAGGAAGAAACCCAAGTTACCGGTTGACGCTTCGTCAGCTGAAACCGATGCAAAGTTAAATCCACAACGCACCTGTTCGCCCGCAGAGTTTGGTACCGCTGGCGAATAATCAATTGTGTAAAATTCGCCTTGGTCACATGCGCCAGGGATACGTGTCCAAGAACCATCTGTTCGGTTGAAATCACGGAAGTTTTGCGAGAAGAATGAACCACCTGGCGTGTACCATGGCAAATCACGTGCAAAAATGATGTCACGGTCTTGCCATGAAACACCACCTAGCATCGTTGCTTTGTCCGAAGACGTACCGAAGATAATAGAACCTTCCTCGCGGTCGCCGCCTTCGTGCTCAATTTCCGCAGCACCTAGACGTAATTCAACGCCGTTGAAGTCTTTCCGCGTGATGATGTTGATTACACCACCGATTGCATCAGAACCGTATACCGCCGATGCACCGTCTGAAAGAATTTCGATTCTCTCAACCGCTGCAGTTGGAATGCTGTTCAAATCTTGAGAGCTACCAGTTGAGGGAGATACTGCTAAACGACGACCGTCTACCAATACCAACGTTCGGCTGGCACCTAGACCACGGAGGTTGATCTGCGTAACACCCTGTGCAGAAGAACCGGATTGAGGACGAAAAGAACCCGTGGAGTTAAAAGCAGTGTTACGCAACAAATCAGCAACAGACGTTTGACCTGAAAAGTCAATGGCTTGACGATCTATGACAGTTACCGGTAAAGCACCTTCGAGGTCTGCACGCTTGATGCGAGAACCAGTAATCGCGATTTTCTCGACTTCTTCTTCCTCGGCAGCGTCTTCTTCTTGCGCTAGTGCGATGTTGGATAGGCTTAGGCTAGATAAAGTTCCGAACGCGGTTGCGATCGCAACTGACTTAGCCAGTTTCGATTTTGTAAACATAGAAATGTCTCCCTAGATGGCGCCCTTTATATTCTGTCGATATTCAGAGTGCCTTTATTTTTATTGTATCAATAATTTTATGGCTGGTAGTGCCTTGTTCTGGCTACGGTTTTCGTGTTCTAAGCACACAAAAAGCGCTTTCAGAGCAGAAGCGACCACCCAACCTTAGGGCGTATAATAGACATAACTGAGTCCGCGGGTCAACTGGTAGGGACAGTTTTTTGTCATAGAAGTTTCAATGTAATGACAAACAATTGACATAAATTTGTCCTACCTCAACATTAGATCGATTTTGGTCTCGCGACCGGCGAATGAAGCTCGTAAAAATATTGATGAGAGTCGTATTGCGCTGCTTCTAAATCAATGGTCGCAAGTTTGTTAGGGTCAGAAAAATGAATTGAAGAGGCGCTAAACGACTTCAATTTCTTCGTGTTGTTTTCTTTGAGCTTCTGCTGTTGAAAGTAACGGATAAAATCGTGTTCAATATCAATCTCTATTGGATATTTTAACGCGTCATCAGGCATAGCACCTGCATTTATCTGTAGTACTGTCTCAAGTCCACTATCGTCAACAATGTGGTATGTATCCTTAATAAAATGTTTGATTTGTGTATAAAAAGGATGCCAACCCTGCGGCATTGATTTGTCCTTATTAAAAAATCTCACTGCCCAGGTTAATAATGGATACTTGTCAGGTGCTTTTCGAATCGTCTCCAATACGTCCAGAAAAAACTGCTTTGCGTCGATATCATATTCCCATTGTAAAAACCTGACGACATATCTCAGTAATCCATAACCTTCGGCCATCACATATATCTCATTGAGAGACATCATAGTTTGTAAATCAGCTTGCGAATAACTAAATGTACTTGTCAGATAGCCATGATCGTCAGCTTTTATCTTATACTTTTGAATATAATCTGGTGCTGCCATTGGGCTATTGGGTAATAACTGCGTTGGATATGCCTTAACGCTGATATCCATATCAATGTATCGCTGTAAGTCATTTAAGAACGAATCGACGGTCATTCCTGGTAACCCGATCATCAGATCAGTCGACAATGGCAGGTTTAAATCCGTGAATGCTTGTGCAAGTTCGTCATAACGCTGTGTTCTGATGTTCTTTCTGTCAATCACTTCGAGCGTCTTTTCATCTGTTGTTTGAATCGAAATAATACCCTGTCCGATAATCCCGCCTTCAGAAAAGATTTTAATGATTTCAACTAATCGCCAAGTCGCATTTTTGGTGTAATTAACGACGATTTCTTGGGGATAGCCATACTGCTTTTTTGTATCAATGATAAACCTTGAGATATCAATATCTCTATCATAAAGCCCAAAATTTGCATCTGCGATCCATAAAACGCGCACCTTGTTTTTACCAATCCATGTAATTTCATCTTCTACCCTTTCGATGTCAAACTTTCTAATTTTCTGGTTTGTTGCTGAGCCCCAATCGCAAAAAGTACAGCCATAAGGACATCCTCGGTTAGTTTCGATGATTGCTGCTTCTACACGTCCACCATACCCATCAAATAATCCATTTAAATATGGGGATGGCACTGTATCAGGTTGTTTCATTCGTTCCCGAGAGCCCGTGCGTACAAGTTTTCTCGTTAACGGGTCCCTATATGTTAGGCCCGTGACTGCCGCCATCTTATGTGCATTTATTTCAACGCTACTATCTTTCTGCCTAGACAAGGATTCAAAGATCTCCGTTATCGTAATCTCTCCTTCGCCATGCACAGCAATATCAACAGAGGTATTTTCATTCATGAAGTCGATACATGCTTGTTCATAATCTGGCGTGCTGGGTCCTCCGTGAATTGTAAAATTGGCTGCATTGTGTTGCTTAATGGCTTCGCTCACTTGCATATTGACGTCAATTGACCACATATAGTTTGAAAAAAGCCAAATACCCACTCCGAATTTGCGATACGGCCCAAAGATAAAATCTTTAGGCGACATATAATTAAGCGGTATAAACTGAAACTTCTCAGATAGCTTTCCATCACCATGAGCAATTAGCGCACTAAACAATACACCCAGAGCAAGCGGCAGATGATTTTCCATATGAGGAACGAAGTAAACAGGCGTACGTCCATTCACAGATATGTCTTTCCAGTTACTATTCTCACTGATGTTATCTGTTGCAGCAAAAAAGGGACTAACCTCTTCCTTTTTAGAGGCATGAACTTCTTGTTTATCCGCCAAAACGCCTAATGCTTTGAGTCGTCCCAACTTCATGCAAATATCCGTTTCATCCAGTCCCGAAAAGCACTTTTGTTCGGTTAGGGTATGAACTGCTGTGCTACTACAAAAAGCAATAATCAGCATTGCATTTAACACATCAACTCTTACGAATTCGTTCACATTTGAAGACCAAAAGCACATCCCACTTGCATGCAATATTATGGCTGCATGAGTACCCATTCTGAGTTCATCTTTGAGTTTCAAAGGCTGGGTCTGAATATCAATATCGTCTATGTATTTAGCGTTAATGACTGCAGGATCGGCTGTAGGTTGTGAAACCAAAACACCTGCGTCTTGATAAGCCTGAAGCCGTTGCTGGATTTGCTGCTTAATTTGCTGTTTTATTTGCTGCTTAGGGAGTGAAGAAAAGTGCTTTTGAATGAACGGGTGGTTAGATATTGTCGTGGGAATTCTCTCGATACGCTCTTTTAAATCTCCGTCAGTACAGAGTTCGTTAAGAATAATAATATCGGCATTGTCAACAGGGATAGATTTTGCGGTGCCAGAGACGCTGGAGATCAGTGATAACCCATTGCGAGCGAATATAATTTTCTGCTGATTGATATACAACATCTACTCCGTTATTGCCTGTCTTTATAAACTGTTTATATATGTAAAGTATCATAAAACAGCTCTAAAACTTTAGAGGTTGTTTAAGACTTGTTTATCTTTTGCGCTTAATAAGGTAACGGTAGTATAATCTCGCAACTGTAGGTCTGAACTAATTTGCATTAGAGCGTGTTGAAGTTAAAGTGCTCAATTTCGGACTTTTGTGATGGTTGTATAAGTAGGTTAAAAAAATAATGTCAAAAAACTCTTTATCCACTCTCTTTTTAGTTTGCGCTGTTGGATTATCTTATAGCCCCACGTTTGTAAACGCCGAAACCGTCTCAGAAGCAATAGTAAAATGTAAGAGTGAGCAAAACAGCCTACAACGGCTACTGTGTTTTGACAAAATCGCCGACAATATTTCAGATTTGCAAGATCAATCCTTTGCCGAAGCGCGCGCTAACGCGCCACAACCTGCGGTCACCACTGGTAATGTAACCGCCGGCAATGTCGCTAATGACATTACACGCACAACAAACCAACAACAGGATGATTTTGGCAGAGCCCCCGTTGATGATACGCCAGATGAGTTATCAAGCAACGTCACCAAAGTTGAGACAGACCGGCTACGAAGACAGACAATGACACTACAAAACGGACAGGTTTGGCGTGAGGTAGGCTCATCTGGGCACAAGGTCGAAAATGGACAAGACGTCACTGTCAAAAAGGGGCTATTTGGCTCTTATTACCTAAGCGTCGAAGGTTCCAATCGCCAATTACAGGTAAAACGAATCCGTTAATTTGAGCATTGACCATCTGATTATAAAAAAACCTCGAAAGTCGTAAATAACTTTCGAGGGTTAGTTGTATCATCAGGCATTTTAATAAAGAAAAAAACGACCAGTCTTTAATTACGCACTATCGCAGAAATTAAGCGGCTTGTTCTTCCTTAACCTCTTCACTTTCTTCTTCGATCGGATTCATTAATAGGTAATCGAATGCTGCCAGTGCAGCTTTAGAGCCCTCGCCCATGGCAATAACAATTTGCTTGTATGGCACGGTAGTCACGTCACCACACGCGAATATGCCAGGCTCACTTGTCAAACCTTTCTCATTAATGATGATTTCACCGTATTTGGTCATATCAACAATGCCATCTACCACTTTTGAGTTTGGTACAAGACCGATTTGCACGAATACGCCATGTAAAGGTTGTCGATGTTCTTCGTTTGTTTCTCTATCGATGTATTCAATTGCATCTACTTTACCATCACTTGCCGTGATCTGTTTAGTAGCGGCATTTGTTATCACATTGATATTGCTGCGTTTGTGCAGCTGTTCAATAAGCACTTGGTCAGCCTTTAACTCTGGCAGAAATTCAAAAACGGTTACATTATTAACAATACCTGCTAAATCAAGCGCAGCTTCAACACCGCTGTTGCCTCCGCCGATAACGGCCACGTCTTTACCTTTGTAAAAAGGACCATCGCAGTGCGGGCAATATGCGACGCCATTACCAATGTTCTCTTTTTCGCCCGGTACACCAAGCTCTCTCCAATTGGCACCTGTCGCAATTATCAGTGTTCTTGTTTCAAGTATTTCGCCGCTACTCAACGTTAAGGTCTTGATATCACCCTTCTCAATTTTGTCGACACGGATGTGTTCCTTGAGCGTGACCTCATAATCATTGAGATGCTCCATTAATGAACCCGTTAGCTCTGGTCCAGTAGTTTTAGGCACTGATATAAGGTTTTCTATCCCCATAGTGTCTTTGACCTGACCACCGAATCTGTCGGCGACCACCGTAACTTTTAAACCTTTTCGAGCAGCGTAGATTGCCGCAGCAACGCCAGCTGGCCCGCCACCAATGACCGTGACGTCTTGCAAAGGCAAGCGTGTTTGACTGTCTGACGCTAAGATCTCTGGCGCGACGTTACCTAACTTTTCAATTATGCCGGCGATCTCTACTTTTCCGCTAGCGAACACCTCACCGTTTAAAAATACGGTGGGAACACCTTGGATATTGTTTTCTGACACGAGATCGGGGTAAACACCACCATCAATCATCTCTGCATTGATGTTATCGTTTAACAATGCAAATTGATTCATCGCTTGCACGACATCCGGACACGCATGGCAAGACAAACTCACAAAAACTTGAAAATCGAGTTTGCTGTTGACTTTTTTCACCATATTCTGAATGCTTTCGTCCAGTTTCAATTGGCTGCCACCGGTCTGCAGAATAGCCAGAATCAATGAGTTAAACTCATGGCCACCGGGTACACCAGAGAATGTAATGCCAGTTTCTTGGTCATTTTTAGTCAGTTTGAATGTCACCGGTGAGCGCAGCTCGCCATCAGTGTCCTGTTCAATTACAGACAATCTCTCAGACGTCGTTGCAATTTGCGTAAGCATATCGAGCAGTTCTTTACGCTTGGCGTGTTCGCCCGTTTGTACGACAAACGCTATTTCGTTTTTGAGGTCTTTCATGTAGCCTTTTAGGGCATTTAATATATCGTTGGATAACATATGCTATCTCCTCTTCTACGCGCACATCATCACAACAGCCGTGGGCTGTATATGACATTAGAAAATGTGAGTGGCGGTTGATAAAATCGGTGTTGACTACGGAACGTATTTTATGTGTGACAAATTTTATTAACTGACACTCTTTGTTGTGTACCTGCGACATGCGCCGCAGGTAGAAGCAAATAAATTTGAATTGGTATTAGATTTTACCAACCAAATCTAAGCTTGGCGTTAGAGTCTCTTGACCTTCTTCCCAAGCTGCAGGACACACTTCACCGTCATTGTTAGCCACATACTGTGCAGCCTTCACTTTGCGGACCATATCTGCAGCTGAGCGGCCAATACCTAAATCATGAATCTCAGCCACTTTTATAACGCCTTCTGGGTTAGCCAAGAAAGTACCACGTAATGCGCGCCCATCTTCTTCAATCAAGACATCAAAACCGCGCGATAACGTAAAGATATTATCAGACAGCATTGGATATGTGATCGTACCGATAGCTGGAGACGCATCGTGCCATGCTTTATGCACGAAATGAGAATCTGTAGACACAGCGTAAACTTCAACACCTAATCCTTGTAATTCCGCATATGCTTTTTGCATATCTTCTAGCTCTGTTGGGCAAACAAATGTGAAATCTGCAGGATAAAACAAAAAGATAGACCATTTTCCTTTAACATCTTCGCTCGTAACAGTTGTGAACTCACCATTGTGGAAAGCTTCGACAGAAAAGTCTGGTATGCTCTTATTGATCATTGACATGTAAGGTTTTCCTTTTAGTAGAATTTAGTTAATCGACGTGTGTGTTTACGTATGGTTTTAGAATATAGATGTATACGCCATATTTAAAACCGGAAGAAACGATTCGTTTAATCAGTTTTTTTGATTACTAGGGCGTGTTGTTCTTTGCTCTACGGATTTTTTTCGTTTATAAGTGCAGCAAAGAAGAACACGCCCTAAATCTTCCAATAGTAATGTGTAGCCAAATATCTAAGTATCTAGGGGGCTGGCGAAAATTTTTTAGGTTATGTTCCCGGTAATTGTTGTTTAGTTGATAAGTATTTGTTTTGCTGTTGATTGTAGGGTTAAGACATTTGAAAGCTTCGAATTCATGGATGAATTCGCAGAGCGCCCAGGGATTGGGTTTACAGCGACTTTCAAATGTCTTAACCCTACAATTAAATGCAAAAAGCACAGCTCAACAACAATTACCGGGAACATAGCCATTTTTAGTAACGCCAGCAATCGCAGTTTAAAAATGCAAAAGAATGTTACCAATACGTGTCAGCTTGCATTGCAACCTTTCGAGACATCTCCATAACAGTTAACAGTGCTTTACGCTTTTCTTGTAACCATTCTGAAAATTCCTCTTGTTCAGAAATCTCAAACTCATTTTGTGACATTTGCAGAAATGTCAGCGCCTTCAATTCGTTTATTCCTTCCATGAGATCTAACCAAGGCGCTCTAAATGTTCCTCTGGTTTCACTGAATAGTTCTGCCAACAAAAATCCGTTCATAAGCGATTGCTGCAACAACACTTCTAATGCGAGATATTGATTGGAATCCATCTCTCCGCTTGTCGGTAGTGACTGCATCATTGTTTGCCATGTCTGTGACAACCATCCATTTGCGTGTTTACGCACTGGAATATCTGCACCACTTGTTTGTTCTCGCCATGGCTTTTCCTGTAAGACTCTAGAGATTAATAACTGTACATTGGTTGCGTCTCGCCGCGAGATTAAATACTTAGGAGACTGGGCCTGCAATAAACCTTCTCTTCTACCAAGAAGGTAATTCATAATGCCCGCTTCTTTTGGAATTCTTTTGCTGAAAGCGCCTTTTTTTGAACGCAAACGCCGAAACATAAGAAGTTGTTCTGTCCAGCTCCAATGCCTTGTCAATTCTAATAACTGTTTGTGCAGCAACAACAATTCTCTGGACTGTAAAACAGGGAGATACAACGCCACGCTGTGCAGTAACAGCAACAGACTTTCTCTGATTTGAAACAGCGCCCTGCTGTTGCCGCAATACAAATAAACATCCTGATGATACTGCCAGTGATCAAGGCCGCAGCTTAATGCCTTTATCAACCCTTGCTCTGTCGTATCGTCTTTTCGCAAACTCAGGAACTTTGGTAAAGATCGCACCTTAAATTGACTGCCGGTCACTAAACGATATCCAGAGGCTGCTTTTGTTATGTTACTTAAATGTACTGGCAACTTTTCTGCTATCAAATCAGCAATCTTGTAGAGCAAAGCAGCTTTGCCCGACTTAAGCTCTAGTTCAATTTCGTTGATGTCAATGTTATCCTGATTCGATTTAATTTCGCCTTGGTCGTAAACAAATTCAACGGCACCATCTTCCATTTCAATGTGCCATTGGTGCCGATGAAAGTGGGTGGTAAATACCATTGTCAAATTCGTGTTGATATGGTCGACGTCGAAATCATCAGCAAAGATATCGCTTTCAAACTTTGCTAAATCTGGCTTTGGAATGTCAAGTTGACAGTTGAATTCAGGGCGCTGATGCAATCCTCCCTGCACTTTGCCTCGTGTTTTGATAGTTTGTTCGTACTTGCCGTCCTGCTTTCTTACCCTAAAACCAATTTTTCTCGCCTTCAACAGTAATTCAGGCGTATCGTAGTATTCATTTTCAATGGGTGTATCTGAATACGTTATTTGTCCCTCGAGTGCGGGAATTATTTTTTCTCTTATTATTTTTAGGCCATTGGACTGGAGTGCCAATTTCAACTCAACTTCCATTCAACCTCACTTTTTTCTAGCGCCGTTAATCATCATCTTCCATCGTCATTAACGAAGTATTTCCACCCGATGCAGTGGTGTCGATACTAATTGTCTTTTCTGTTAACAACCTCTGGATAAGATTATCATAGTCTTCAGCTGTTATTATTGGAAGGATGGCACCTTTTCTACTCGCTATTTTATAAGCGACATTGGCACACATAGATGCATTACTATCAATTACAATGCCCGCTACTTTGTCATGAGATAGCAAGATGTCCAAATTGGCCAGCGCCGTTACCTGAAATACATCCGAAGGAGCACCTGTATCATGTAATTTTTGCTCTACTGCTTTTGCTTGCTCGTAAAACCGATCTGATACCACGGCAATGACGACATTACCTGTTGCAAGCGCCGTCACAATAGACATGAACCAATATTCAAAGCTCACTTCTTTATCAGCAAACGTTATCATAATGCCGCGAGGCTCATAATAAAGAGTATTGGACTCACCTGTGGGGCCTGGCAACTCTATGCCATTTCGAAGCTTCTGCTCAACATTAAAAAGTTGATCTCTCGCGGTTGCTAGTGTTGCATTCAGATTATCGGCGATATTTTCCACATAATTGACATCTGCAAGCCTCGCTAGAAATTGTCGTAGCCAAGAGATTCTATCCATGGTCGAAGTGATTCGCCACGGTTGCTCAACACGGTGCGCTGCATCAACAATATCATTCACCGCTTCTACGATATTCACATCGGTGATTGCCTTTTCAATGGTTGGTACAAATGAGATTGGCTCTACTTCGACGCCATGATTCGCCGTGCGAGTTGACGAGCGCGTTTTTTCTGCCATGAGCCTCGATAAATAGTTTGGACCGCCCGCCTTCGGCCCGGTGCCAGACAGGCCTCTTCCGCCAAATGGCTGAACGCCTACAATTGCTCCTATCATATTGCGATTAATGTAAACGTTCCCAGCTTTACTCAATTTTGCCAGCATTTCAACGCGAGCTTCAATTCTGCTGTGTATCCCCATGGTTAAGCCATATCCTGTTGAATTGATATCATTCATAACAGCTTCAATGTCATTTGACTTGAACCTGATGACATGTACGACTGGACCAAAGACTTCTTTTGGCAATTGATGGATGTTGTCAATCTCAAACAGATGGGGCGCAAAATAATGGCCATCTAGTGTGGTGCTAACATCACACTTAAATATCAACTTGGCCTCGTCTTGCAGCCATGTAACATGATGTTGAAGATTAGTGAGTGCTTTTTCATCAATCACTGGGCCTATGTCTGTGCTTAGCCATTGTGGGTCGCCTATGTTCAGCTCTCGCATAGCACCTACCAGCATGGAAATAATCCGATCTGCAATGTCTTCTTGAAGATAAAGCACGCGTAGTGCTGAACAACGCTGGCCAGCGCTTTGAAAACCTGAATGAATAATGTCATCAACAACTTGTTCAGGTAATGCAGTTGAGTCAACGATCATGCAATTCTGACCGCCCGTTTCTGCAATAAGAGGAACTTGTCCTATACCGCGCTGAGATAAAATATTTGAGATCAAATTTCCGGTGGTGGTAGAGCCGGTAAAGATGACGCCCTTGATTTCTTTTTGTGGAAGTAAAGCGTTACCAACGTCGGGGCCTCTAGCAATAATTAGCTGTATAACATTTTGAGGCAACCCAACGCTTTCGATAAGTGTCATTACCCTAATTGCTATTAGGCTGGTCTGTTCAGCAGGTTTTGCTAGGACGGTATTGCCAGTCACAACAGCGGCGACGACTTGCCCTAAAAAAATCGCAAGTGGAAAATTCCAAGGACTTATGCAGAGAATAACGCCCCTTGGCGCCTTAGTATCTTCATTCGTTATGCGTTGCGCTTCGGTCGCATAATAGCGACAAAAGTCAACCGCTTCGCGAATTTCATCAATAGCATCTTGAGGCACTTTACCTGCTTCTTTTATGCAATACCCGATTAACTCATCCATATGCCTTTCTAAAATTGCCGCAATTCGCAAAAGTAATGAAGCGCGTTCCTCCACTGGCGTTTTCGACCAGGTATCAAATGCCTGTTGCGCGGATAATAACTTACGCCTCATAGAAGCAGTGTCATCAAACACAAGGTGACCAATGACTTCGCTCTTATTAGCTGGATTGTGGACCCACATATCTGGCGAAACTACATTTTTTACATGTGCTTTAGCATTGTGTTGTTGCCACCACTTTTCCAGTGCGAGTCTTGTGTTTACAAGCGCTTGAATATCATACAAATCAATACTTTTGCTATTTATACGGTCGCCAAATAAGTCGCAAGGGTTTGCAATTTGTGGGTTTGCAATCGCGTTTAGTCTTTGTGTGCGTTCGACCGGGTCTCCCAGTAATGCTTCAACCGGTTTAGATTCATCGACAATTGCGTTAACAAATGATGAATTAGCGCCGTTCTCCAGCAATCTTCTGACAAGATATGCCAACAAATCTTCGTGTTGCCCGACAGGCGCATAAATGCGGCAAGGAGTGTTTTCCTCTCTGACAATCTGGTCGTAGAGCGTATCACCCATACCGTGTAAGCATTGAAATTCAAATCCCGTTTTATTGTCTCCAGCCAATTCAAGAATGATAGATGCCGTATATGCATTGTGGGTAGCAAATTGCGGGTAAATAGTACTGCGATAATCCAATAGTCTGTTTGCACACGCATGGTACGAAACATCAGTAGAAGATTTGCGAGTGAAAACGGGAAACTCGGAATATCCACCTTGTTGACTGTGCTTTATTTCAGTATCCCAATACGCACCTTTTACAAGTCTTACCATCATGGGCTTTTTTGCGTTTGTTGTTAATTCTCGCAACCATTCAATGACATAAATCGCGCGTTTTTGATACGCCTGCACGGCGATACCGAATCCGGCCCATCTCAGCAGTGCTGAATCACAAAAAACATTCTCAATAATATCCAATGAAATGTCTAAACGCTCAGATTCCTCTGCATCAACGGTTAATCCAATATCGTATTGTTGTGCCAATAAACACAATTCTTTTAACCTTTCGGTTATTGTTGCAACCGCGGTGGTGTGATGCTTAAAATCATATTTTGGATGTATCGCCGAGAGTTTTACTGAAATACCGGGGCTTTTTTGAGGGCCTTTACCTTTTGCAGCTTTACCGATAACGTGAACGGCATGCTCATAGGATTTAAAATATCTATCGGCATCGTCCTGCGATCGCGCGCCCTCGCCTAACATGTCATAAGAATACAGGTAACCATTTTGTTCTTTTTCCGTTGCACGAGAGCACGCATCTTCGATTGTCTCCCCTATCACAAATTGTTTGCCCATCACCTTCATTGCAATATTCATTGCCTTTCTGATCACAGGTTCGCCCAATCTGCCCATTGTCTTTTTCAACAAGCCAAGTTGTGACTGCTTCCTTTCATCGGTATACGACACAACATTACCCGTTAACATCAGCCCCCATGCACTAGCATTTACAAATAATGAATCACTATTTCCCAAGTGAGGCGCCCAATGCCCTTTGGAAAGCTTATCTCGAATCAACTCATCTTGCGTCTGTTTATCAGGTATCCGCAACAGTGCTTCAGCCAAACACATCAGCACTACGCCCTCTGCTGTTGAAAGCGAAAATTCGTTCAACAATGCATCGACACCGCTATGTGTCTTTGTTTCTTCCCTAATGCGTAAGACCATAGTTCTTGCGCGTTCCCATGCTTTACTTCTGAGCAGATTACTCACCTCAGCAAGCGGCAAGATGTGATCTATTGCTGTAGATTCATTAACACGATGAAAATCTCTAATTTTTTGCCGCAAAGCAGATTGATTTAAAATTTTAGGATGGAAGAGCATATTTACCTCACAAAAAAGCAACCGCACATTACTTGTATATTGCAGAAGGTTATGTTCTGTTTAAGGGTTGCTGAGTTCTTAAAATGTTGATTCACAGTTGATTGAAGGTATTTGTATTTTGAAAGCTTCGAAAACATGGATGTTTTCGCAGAGCGTCCATGGACGGATTCATAGCGACTTTCAAAATACAAATACCTTCAATCAAATGAGCAATGTTTATTTGTCTCAGCAACACTTAAACAGAACATGGCCTTGCTCAAATAAGTATAGCGTTACCTAAAACAATGATTCAAAACATCATTTCCAGAATGGTTGATATTGCAACTAAATAGCAATAACACACCTAATTTCAAGTTAGTTTAGAGTGGAAAGAGGATATGTAGACTCTCTTTGATAACTGTACTGAATAGAAGTACACTTACGACATTGGATCTGTCGAGAAAGAAGAATGAAACATAAGTGGATAGCACTGGTGCTCCTTGTATTGCTTGGAATGTTGCAATACCGCTTATGGTTCGGCAAAAACAGCATTTCAGATTACCGACTTATGCAACAACAAATTGCGCAAATGACGGAACAAAATGCTCGCCTGACACAACGCAATCTTATTCTAAGAGCGGATATTAATGATTTACAATCTGGTGAAGATTCATTGGAAGAAAGAGCGAGAAATGAACTTGGCCTTATTAAACAAGGCGAAACTTTTTTTCGCATTGTTCCTGATATGACGCCTGACATGACATCTGAGATAAAACGCGAAGCGACATCTGAATTAACAACTGAGACAACACCCCCAATTTCATCAGGAAATGAATAAATACACAGCTATTATACCCGCTGCAGGCATAGGTGCTCGCATGCAGACTAGCACCCCAAAACAATATGTTTCAATCAACGGGAAGACAATGCTAGAGCACACCGTTAATGTATTTTTAAACGAACCAATGATTGACCAGGTGATCGTTGTTATACATCCTGAAGATAAGCACTTTAAATCGTTACACATTTCCAGTAGTCCTAAACTGCATACTGTGATTGGAGGTGAGGAACGCGCAGATTCGGTGTTGGCAGGCGTCGCATTTGCAGACAGCGAGTTACAAAGTGAATGGGTATTGGTTCATGATGCAGCAAGGCCTGGCCTGTCAAATGAAGCTCTTCAACGACTAATATATGAGCTATCCAATTCATCAGGGGGCATTCTAGCGACAAAATGCGTTGATACAGTTAAACAAAGTAGTGATGAAACAATAGACAAAACACTTAATCGACAGAAAATTTGGCTCGCGCAAACACCGCAAATGTTTCGAACCAGTATACTTCTTCAGGCTTTGTCGGATGCAAAAAGAAATAAACTCACCATTACCGATGAAGCCTCTGCTGTGGAAATGCAGGGTATCGATGTAAAGCTAGTCGAAGGAGAGAAATCTAATTTCAAAGTGACCACGCCAGAAGATCTTATGTTAGCTGAATATTACTTATCAAAAGAGGAAAAAGAGTGAACATACGCATTGGTCACGGTTATGATGTGCATAAGTTTGGCGGAAGCGGGCCAATCACTCTATGCGGTATTCAAATTGAATGTGCTCAAGGACTGCTCGCACACTCCGATGGAGATGTTGCTATTCATGCATTATGCGACGCATTACTTGGTGCTGTAGCTCTGGGCGATATCGGGCAGCATTTTCCTGATACTGACGTCAAATACGCTAATGCAGACTCCTGCGTATTGTTAAGTCGTGTATACAGTCTTGTTAAAGCCAAACGCTATCGATTAATCAATGCAGATATTACGATCGCAGCACAAGCGCCAAAGCTCATGCCATACATTCCTCAAATGCGCAAAAAAGTCAGTGACGTACTTAAGGTAGACGTTAACTGTATAAGTGTTAAAGCAACTACCACTGAAAAACTTGGCTTTGTCGGTAGGAAAGAAGGTATAGCTGTCGACGCTGTTGTTTTAGTCTCCTTTGAAGAGTTTTAAATGACAGATATGCTGTCAGCATTGGCAATAATATGACTACCGCGCTATCAACTCATCATTGGCATAGACTTCATGGCGCGCCACTGGCAACTGGCGATATGAAGTCGACACCAAGTGATTTTATTGTTGAAGAAATACTCGGCTTTACGCCGTCGGGGACGGGAGAACACGTCGCGCTATTTATTGAGAAGACAAATACGAACACTGCTTATGTCGCCGAGCAATTATCAAAATTTACCGGACTTCCTTTACGCGATATCAGTTATGCAGGTAGAAAAGACAAGTTTGCACTAACGCGGCAGTGGTTTACTGTCTACGATAAAGGAAGAGGCGATAACAACTGGCATGATTTCAAGTTATCAGGCGTTACAATTAAACAGATACATCGCCACAATCGAAAGATAAAAATCGGTTCTCACAAGGGGAATCGATTTGGTATCACCATACGCAATATTACTTTTAAAGATAGGGATGCACTATTTGAACGGATAGATAATGTGACCAATACGGGTTTCATTAACTATTTTGGGCAACAACGCTTCGGCGAAATGCGAACAAATAATGCTTTTTCATACAACGGAAATCTCGACTTAGCGGCGCGTATCGCAAACGGCGAAAAAATCCGAAACCGCAATAAACGTAATGTAGCCATCTCAGCTATGCGAAGCTGGCTGTTTAACGAATTTGCTAGCCAACGAATAAAAACGATGGGCGCTAACACGATACTCAACGGTGATGTCCTTTTACTGTCTGGGTCGAATAGTTTTTTTGTATGTACTGATACTGAAATAGATGATGTGCAATCACGACTGCTTGCGCATGATGTAAACTTATCTGCGCCACTATGGGGTGTTGGTTTGCTTGATTCTAAGGCAGAAGCACTGCAGTTTGAGACAGCAATCGCAAACGAGTGTGAAAAACTCACACAAGCACTCGAAACGCTTCAATTAAAACAGCAAAGAAGAGCAATTATTGCGTTTCCTCGCGATGTTGACTATCAATTAGAGGGCGATGACTTGCGACTGAGTTTTGAACTTAATAAAGGCTGTTATGCTACGAGTTTAGTGCGTGAGTTTTTGCAGCTAAAACACGAGGAAGCATGATGAAGATTTTATTAAGCAATGACGACGGCGTGTTAGCTGAAGGCTTATCTTGTATGTATAAACACCTTTCGCAAAAGTATGACGTGACGGTTATTGCACCCGATAGAAACTGCAGTGGAATGAGCAATGCGCTGTCGCTTCATTCCCCGCTACGCCTCACAAAAATGGAAAATGGTTTCTATGCTGTTAACGGAACACCATCAGATTGCGTACAATTGGGCGTTAATAGCGGTTTTTTCGACGAGCCCGACTTGGTTGTATCAGGGATAAATCACGGACCTAATTTAGGTGACGATACCATATATTCAGGCACCGTTGCTGCCGCGTTAGAAGGTCGGCATTGTGGTCATCCCGCGTTGGCAGTATCAATTTGTTCGAAACAGAACCAATACTTCGACACAGCGGCTATGTTAACCGTCGAAATAATTGATAAAATGCGGGAACTGCCACTAGATAGTAGTCAAATACTGAATATTAATGTCCCTAATATCCCATTCGAAGACATTCAGGGTATCCAAGTAACGAGATGCGGTAAACGGCACCGTGCAGAAACAATGGTAATAGATAAAGACCCGTTCGGTAATCAAATCTTTTGGTACGGAAAACTAGGAAAGGAATTAGATGCTGGTGAAGGAACAGACTTTGACGCAGTGTTAAATGGCTATTGCTCTGTCAGCCCTATATTTACCGATATGACCGTTCATCAACAAGTAGATAAATTAAAGGAGTGGTTTAAGTCGCATTAAACCTTGATTAACATTGATGTATAAACCCCATAAAGGCCAACAGCTGGCACAATGGTTAAGAGGATCCGGCATTAATAATGAAGAGGTTCTTGATACCATCGCCAAAACGCCGCGTGAAATGTTCATATCAGAAGTCCTTCAGCATAAAGCATATGAGAATAACGCATTACCTATTGGCCAAGGCCAAACCATATCGCAACCATTAACTGTCGCCAAAATGACGCAGCAACTCTGTTCACACGGTACTATCAAAAAGGTACTAGAAATTGGTACAGGATCTGGTTACCAGACCGCAATATTGGCCCAACTATTCGAAGAGATTTACAGTGTCGAACGGATAAAGTCTTTACAGTTTCAAGCGAAGCGCAAGCTTAATCAGCTGAATATGCACAATGTCAAAATGAAACATGGCGATGGCTGGGAAGGTTGGAATAGCAAAGCACCTTTTGACGCGATCATCGTAACCGCAGCGGCTAAAAACGTGCCTGCTGCACTTGTTCAACAATTGAATAAAGACGGTCTATTGGTGTTACCTGTGGGCAGTGATGAGCAAAAGTTAATCGTCGTTAAAAAATCGGGGCAGCAAGTCAACACCCTTGAAATTGGCACCGCTAGATTTGTCCCACTCGTTGCTGGCGCACTTGCGTAAAATGATGTATCGCTGCATCTTATTTTGCTTTTTTGTATCTTTTTTACAAAAACACAACAACTCTTAACTGTGCAACGTTCAATTTCTATTTTTATTGTATGTTTTTTTATTTTATCTGCGTGTACTTCAGTACACGCTCCTGCGCCTGTTGTCAGTCTATCGACTAAATCTGAAAGTGCAAAAGGTCTAACTGAAATTACCGGCGACAGTTATGTAGTTAAAAAAGGAGATACGCTCTTTGCTGTCGCTTTTTATAGCGGAAATAGTTATCTGGATTTGGCAACATGGAACAATATCCCTTCTCCATTCGTTATCCGTCCCGGTGACAAATTAAATTTGAGAAAGATCAATAGATCTAACACTAATTTAACAAAATCACCAAAAAAACCCGTTTCGCCCCCTAAAATAAGCAATGTAAGGGTTGACGCGAAGCCTTCTCAGGCGTATCTTGGAGATGAAAGAAATCGAAAAAGTCATACAGACAAATCCAAATCATCGGTTATTCCTTATAAAGAGCGACGTTGGATCTGGCCGGCTTCTGGAAACAAAAAAACAGCTGCTGTTGGTAGTGACGGCAGCAACAGAGGTATAGAGATTAAAGGCAGTAGGGGCTCACCTATAATAGCTACTGCTAATGGCAAGGTCGTCTACGCAGGAAACGCGTTAAAGGGGTACGGAAATCTAATAATCATCAAGCACGATGATGACTATCTCAGCGCATACGCACACAACGAAAGTATTTTAGTCAACGAACACAGCTATGTTAAACAAGGACAAAGAATTGCAACAATGGGCAGTACTGGCGCAAATGAAGTTATGTTGCATTTTGAAATTCGCAAGCGCGGAAAGTCAATGGACCCGTTTGCTTATCTTCCCTAAGTTCTCTGTTAAATATACCAAGCGAGAATCATTATGGTAATCCAAAGTTCCGATCGCAAAAATGACTCCAATTATGAAGGTCTCGAATTCGAACAAGCGGAAGTCTCGGATTTAAACGACACACCTGAAAATGAAGCCATCGAAAGTACCAATGAAACGGTAAGCACAAAGCAGCTAGATGCCACTCAACTCTATCTAAACGAAATTGGTTTTTCACCACTCCTTACTGCTGCTGAAGAGATCACCTTTGCAAGGGCTGCACTTAAGGGAGACAAGGCGTCGCGTGAGCGGATGATTGTTAGCAATTTGCGACTCGTAGTAAAAATTGCACGTCGCTACAACAACCGCGGTTTAGCGTTGCTTGATTTAATTGAAGAAGGGAATCTTGGTCTAATAAGAGCAGTAGAAAAATTTGATCCAGAACGCGGATTCAGATTTTCAACCTATGCAACATGGTGGATTAGGCAAACCATTGAGCGCGCGTTAATGAATCAAACGCGAACGATACGTTTACCCATTCATATTGTCAAAGAGTTAAATCTATATTTGAGAGCCGCTCGCAAGCTTTCTCAAGAGCTAGACCACGAACCCACCCCCGAAGATATCGCTGAAGCAACGGGCGAGCCGGTTGAAAGTGTTAGAAAGATGCTCAAGTTAAATGAAAAAATCAGCTCGGTCGATACACCAATTGGCGGCGATGGTGACAAATTTGTTGTTGAGACAATTGCCGACGAAAAGGCAAGCGGGCCTGAATCAAGTTTACAGACCAACAATATACACAAAAGCATCGCCGTTTGGCTTGACCAACTCAGTCCAAAACACAAAGAAGTGCTCGCAAGAAGATTCGGTTTACTGGGTTATGAGCCATCCACGTTGGAAGAGGTAGGCGTAGAAATTGGCCTCACTCGCGAGCGTGTCAGGCAAATTCAAGTTGAGGCGCTAAAAAAACTAAAAGAGATGCTTCGACAAAAAGGTTTGAACATAGAATCCTTATTTAATTTTGAATAGGAAATAGTCACCTTAAATTGATCTCGCCGAAGCGCAGATAAAATGCAAATATCAGATGTTGAAATGGCACTGATTAAACGCAGAAGATTTGTTGCCTAGGCGTCGTCCTTACTTCACTCTCTCTAGCGTCACAAAGCTGTAGTTATACGGGTTTTTCTCATCAGCTAGATGCGATTCAAATGAAACCTGTTGCCACGTTGCTTGGCTTTCGTAATCTGGGAAAAAAGTATCGCCCTCGACATCCAGATTAATAAAGGTCAGATAGAGCCTATCTGCGCGAGGAAGCATCGTTTCGTAAATACGCCCTCCACCGATTATCATTATTTCTTCTGTGTCGTTTCCCGCAAGTTGTAAGGCAGTATCAAGCGAACTTATCACTTCAGCAGCGCCCAATTGAAAACTATCATCGCGAGAAATCACATAGTTTTTTCTACCAGGCAAAGCTTTACCTATCGACTGGTATGTTTTCCTTCCCATTATAATGGGCTTGCCCATTGTGATCTTCTTAAAATGTTGTAAATCCGCAGGTAAGTGCCATGGCATTTGATTATCTTTGCCAATGACGCGCCCCTTAGCCATTGCCGCAATCATGCTTATTATCATATTGCCGTCCTATTTAACTGCATTTGTATATGAGGTATCCCGTCTTCAAGATATTCTTCATCGACTTGCTCGAACCCAAAGCTGCAATAGAAATCTTTTAGGTAGCTTTGCGCGCCAATCGTTATATCGTGCATTGGCCAAAGCGTGTGGCATTCTTTAATTGCAGCTGCAACGAGATTGCGGCCGAGTTTCTGCTGACGAAACTTTTGCGCGACGAGAATGCGCCCAATACTTGCTGACGCATAAGACACGCCTGGCGGAATCAATCTGGCATAAGCTGCTATTTCAGCATGATCAGCCGTGTAGTAAAGGTGATGGCAAGATGCATCCTTACCGTCTAGATCCTGATAAACGCAGTCTTGCTCGACGACAAATACTTCACTGCGGATTGCGAGAATATTGTATAGATCTTCTGTGCTCAGTTCACCAAACGCCTTTAAGACCAACTTCATTCTTTGGTGTACACCACATTTGGATGATCATCCCAATCGTCATCATCATCGTCTTCATCATTAGATGTTTGATGTAACGACTGATTCTTTTCGATTGTTTTTTGATGGTAATCACCCCAGACAAATCCTTGTTCAGTTTCTGGTTCATTAGAATAGTCGGTCGGTAGCGTTTCTAATAGCGTCCAGAGATCTCGACAGATTTCAATAACGCCTTCCTTATGGAACGCCGATATTTGATAGTAATCGCCTTCATAACCTAACGCGTCGGCGATATCACTGCACAACTTATCCGCTTCCTCTTCTAGCAATAAATCAATTTTATTGAACACTAACCAACGAGGCTTTTTAGCCAGACCGGGACTGTATTTGTCGAGTTCATCTATAATCGTCAATGCATTTTCAATGGGATCTGTTCCATCAGATGGCATGACATCAACCAGATGTAATAACACTCTGCATCTTTGTAGGTGTTTTAAGAACTGAATGCCTAAACCTGCGCCATCTGAAGCCCCCTCTATAAGCCCCGGAATATCCGCAATCACAAAACTTGATTGTGCATCAACTCTTACCACACCAAGATTCGGCACAAGTGTGGTAAATGGGTAATCAGCAACCTTTGGCTTGGCCGCCGACACCGCTCTGATAAACGTCGACTTCCCTGCGTTCGGCATGCCTAAAAGCCCAACATCGGCCAGAAGCATCAGTTCTAACTCGAGATTCCTAATGTCACCAGGTGTACCATCCGTCTTCTGTCTCGGCGCTCGGTTTGTAGAACTTTTGAATCTAGCGTTTCCTAAACCGTGAAAGCCACCTTGTGCTACTTTTATTTTCTCACCGTGTTTTGTTAGATCTGCAACTGTTTCCTGCGTTTCTTTATCAGTTGCCCGCGTTCCGACCGGCACCTTTAAAAATAAATCTTCACCTTTTCTGCCAGTGCAGTTTCGACTTTGACCATTTTGTCCACGTTGAGCGCGATGGAAACGTTCAAACCGGAAATCTATAAGCGTGTTCAGATTTTCATCGGCAATGAGATAAACACTACCGCCATCTCCGCCGTCACCGCCGTCCGGGCCACCTTTCGGCACAAACTTTTCACGCCGAAAACTGATGGTGCCATTACCGCCGTCACCAGCCTCAACCCGAATTTCAGCCTCATCTACAAATTTCATAATACAATCTCTTCGAAGATAGTTGTGTTAGGTTAGCAAAAGTATCAGCGATTATAAAAGTATGAAAAACCGCAAAAAAAAACCGCTTCTACAAGAAGCGGTTTTTTATTTCGCTTTAGAAACCTTATTCAGCGACTATGCTGACAAACTTTCTGTTTTTCGGTCCTTTAACATCGAATTGCACTTTGCCATCAGACAGTGCAAAAAGTGTATGATCTTTTCCAATTCCTACATTGTCGCCTGCATGGAATTTAGTACCGCGCTGACGAACAAGGATATTACCCGCCAACACTGACTGACCGCCATATCGCTTAACACCTAGGCGTTTGCTGACTGAATCGCGACCATTTTTGGTACTACCACCCGCTTTTTTATGTGCCATTTGTTCGACTCCTAATTACGCTTCAATACCAGTGATTTTCACTTCTGTGAACCACTGACGATGTCCAGCTTGCTTGCGCGAATGCTTACGACGCCTAAATTTGACGATTTTTATCTTATCGCCTCTGCCATGAGTTACCACTTCTGCAGTTACCTTTCCGCCATCTACATACGGCTTGCCGATTTTAACATCATCGCCGTTGCTGACCATTAAAACACTATCAAAATCGACTGACTCACCTGGAGCAACTTCGATTTTTTCTAAACGGACGGTTTGACCTTCGGCCACTCGGTGCTGTTTGCCACCACTTTGGAAAACCGCGTACATATTATTCTCCGTTTTGCGCTATCAAGCGCTCAATTAAAATCAAGGGCGCGAATTGTACGCAAACTAAGCAGTAGAGGCAAGTTTTAAATGCTATTCAACCTTTCTTTTTTTAGGATAAATTAAGGGTGTATTATTCTTTACCATCTATTTGAAAAGCAAATGCTAAATGATTTATCAGAAACAAAACGATTTTCGGTTTGCACCGCCCCCTCGCAACGATTATTTTTGCGCGAAAAAGTAGCATTTTTAAACAAAAAATAACGATGATCTATATGCCGAACTTGTTATATACTACGGCGCATTACCTGAGTACCGAACAAGGTAATGCGAAAGCAAATGTCGCAAACTACAACGCAGAGCAATCAATAAAAGAAGTTAAAAAAATGACCCTCTCTGAGATCCGCGAACTCGTAACTCGCGACATGGAACAAGTTAACAAACTCATAGAAAAGCAAGTCGACTCAGATGTTGCCCTTATACAGCAACTCGGGTTTTACATTGTAAACAGCGGCGGTAAACGGTTACGCCCCCTACTTACCGTATTAGCGTCTAGAGCGTTGGGCGTTAAAACGCATCAACATTATTCCCTCGCTGCAATCATTGAATTTATTCATACTGCTACTTTGTTACACGATGACGTTGTAGATGCATCTGAACTAAGACGCGGAAGAGAGACGGCGAATGCCGTATTTGGAAATCAAGCAAGTGTGCTCGTTGGAGACTTTTTGTATTCTCGGGCGTTTCAAATGATGACTGAGCTCAATAGCATGGCGGTAATGAATATCTTAGCGGACGCAACGAATCGCATCGCACAAGGTGAAGTCATGCAGCTGATGAACTTAAATGACCCTGATACCAGTGAAGATAGTTATATGGATGTCATTTATAGTAAAACAGCGCGCTTGTTTGAAGCTGCAACACAACTTTCTGCCGTAATTACCTCTCAGTCTCCCGAAATAGAACAATCTATGCAAAACTATGGCAGATATCTAGGTACTGCGTTCCAACTTATTGATGATGTGCTTGACTATACTGCAAATGAAAATGAGATGGGCAAACAAGTCGGCGATGACTTGGCGGAAGGCAAGCCTACGTTACCTCTTTTGCATGCGATGTGGAATGCTGATAGGGAGACGTCATCATTAATCCGTACGTCTATTGAAAACGCCGATGGTATGAAACACTTTGACCGCATCCTCAACGTAATGCAATCATGCGGTTCTCTTCAATACACAATCGATTTGGCAGTTGCAGAAGCTGAAAAAGCAAAGGCGTCTATCGCAATAATACCCGACAGCGACTACAAAAAAGCCCTGTTATCACTTGCTGATATTTCAGTTAACCGCAACGCATAAAAAACGGCTCATAAAAAAAGGCTAACCAGTCGCGACAAACCAGAGGATAAAACATTGGATTCGAATATCAGTAAAATTGTTTTAGTGTTAGCGCTTGTTTTAGTAGTAAGTTACTTCTTTTATAAATCGAGTAATAAGAGTGCACAAGCAGAAGAAAACTTAAAAGCGGGTCAAGACTTTTTAGCTAACAATAAAGATAAACCAGAAGTAATCGAAACGTCTTCGGGATTACAATATCTAATTATGACTAAAGGTAATGACCTTGAAAAACCAACTGCAACTGACACTGTTCTTGTTCACTACCACGGGACGCTAATTGATGGCGAGGTTTTTGATAGTTCTGTTCAACGCGATGAACCCATTAGCTTTCCGTTAAATCGTGTCATTGCAGGTTGGACGGAAGGCGTTCAATTAATGAGTGTTGGCGACAAGTTTACGTTCTTTATTCCTCCCAAACTTGCATATGGAGATCGCAGCGCGGGAAAGATTGGACCACAATCAACGCTGATTTTTGAAGTGGAACTACTGGCCATAAATCCTTAAGTTACACCTTATTGACGTACCTCATTATATCAATTTGGTGAGTGGGATATCATTGGCCGGTTGCCAGTTTCATTGAAGACATATGCGCTATATGAATCTACAGTCTTTTAAAAATCCAAAAGTCATTGCGATTTTAGTTTTTATTGCCATTGCGCTTTGGTGGATGTTTTCCCAAAACCCAAGAGTCTCTGAATTAAATCAACTACTTAAACAAGATCGCGAACTTATCAATTATCCCTACTTTTTTGAAGTCGTTGATGTCAAAGGCACCACCGCCACAATGCTTACACCGAGAAGTGCAAAAGCATCTGCGCTTAGATCGTTGCGATTTATGTTTCCCCACCTTGTATATGAAAACGATGATTCAGAGGCGATGCTCAACGCTCAAGTTGAACTTGCGAGAATACAATATAAAGCCGCAAATATTATTAAAGCAGAACATGACATAGAATCTATTGAGTGGGAACTAGACACTTGGTGGCTACAAGGCCATGGTGTTAGTTATTTTGATTAGAGCGTTTTGATTAAAAAGTATTGACTAGAACGTGTTTATCACTGGCTAGACCACAATTCACGCGTCATGTTTTCAGCTTTATCTTCATGGACAATAACGTTGTCTTCAATTCGAACACCGCCATAAGGCACTAAGTCATCTATTAACTGCCAGTTTATGTACTTTGTGTTTTCAGACGCTTTTAACTCTGCCAATAGTGAATCAATAAAATACAGGCCTGGCTCAATCGTAAACACTTGTCTAGGCTCAATTATTCGAGAGCAACGCAGAAACGGGTGTCTCTCAACCGGCGGTATTGACGTACCACTATCATCAGCAAGGTGAGCGCCAACGTCATGAACTTGTAAACCCAAATAGTGACCGATACCGTGCGGAAAGAACGTTTTTGAGATGCCGGTATCGACAATATTCTCTGGTAAAAGACTAACAATTCCAGATTCATATAATATTTGAGCGATGCCGACGTGTGCCTGTTCGTGCACTTCGACATAGGACAAACCGGGCTGAATCGCAGCGCCTAAACGCTGTATTAGATGGTCAACCTGCTTAATGATATCGGCAAACAAACCATCAGACATTGAGTAAGTGCGTGTGATATCAGCAGCATAGCCATGAAAGCTAGCACCTGCATCGATTAAAAACGATAAATGCCTCGCCGGCGGCAGGTGCTCCTGAACCATATAGTGGAGTATCGATGCATTTTCATTTAGCGCAACAATGTTATTGTAGGGAAGATGCTCCTGATTCATCTTTGTTGCCGCAACATAGGCATGGTGAATGTCTAGTTCAGCTCCCTTTTTGTAAAATACATTCACTGCTTCCTTATGTGCTTTGATTGCAATTTTATTTGCCTCGCGCATACAAGCGAGCTCATAGTCTGTTTTATAAGCCCTGTAATAATGAATAAAATGCAATAACCCTTCTGGATTAATATATTTAAATCCCAACGCTTTGGCCACTTCCACGTGCTCACCAATGTAAGCGTAGTTTTCGCGATCGTAGGGTAAATACTTCTCTACTTTTTCAGCCTTTTCAAGAAACACTATATCAAAATACTCGCACCAGCCAGCGTTTGGTTTTTCTGGTACCTTGTGCCAAAAGTCCACGGGTGAGTAAAAGATAAGCTTAGGTTTTCCTGTGCCTTCAATAACCAACCACGAGTTGGGATTATCAAGCACAGGTAGCCACGCTTTAAAATGAGGATTGACTTTGAACGGATACGCATTGTCATCAAGAAAATGATAGGCGAGCTGACCAGAGTGCACGATCATGCCATCCAAATTCTCTCGCGATAACGCTTTTAGTGTTCTTTGTTTTAATTCGCCCAAATGCGATTCATAAAATGTCTCAACCACGTGAAAACTCATTGTTGCTGAATGTATTATTTAAGTGTTATTTATATCAGAAAATAACGCTTATAAATTTAACCTCTGGGGTTTACTTGGCTATTGGCAAGGTTGACGAATACTTGATTATCCATTGGCGCAGTTAATTTAGATTGATAGATTTGTTGATATACCAACACCGCTTTTACATAACTACGAGTTTCTTTGTATGGGATTAATTCGATCCACACATCGGCATCAATCGCCTGCTCTTTTGGCAGCCATTCAATCACCTTTCGCCATCCTGCGTTGTAGGATGCCGTTGCGAGTAAATTATCATTACCGAGTTTATCAAGCAAATATCGCAAATATTTGTTGCCTAATCTTGCGCTAACATCAGGCTTCAGCAAGTCTCTCGAAGAGATTCGTCGTTTTTCAATGTATCGAGCTGTACTTGGTAAAATTTGCATAAGGCCGCGGGCATTTGCTGTCGACACTGCATCCGGCATAAACGCACTCTCTCTTCTTGCAATGGCTAAACTCCACGCAGGCTGCAAGTTGTTTTTCTTTGCTTCACCCACGAGTAAATCAGGGAACGCTACAGGAAAGCGCAGTTCGATATCATCAAATGCTTTAAGCCTACCCAGCGTATGAATAGTTTGATCATGCCACCCCCACGCCGACGTTATTTTGGCCGTTGCCAAAAGCGCTTGTTCCGACAGCTCTCTTTGCAAGCGGCGCCATTCTCGTCTAGCTCTATAGTCGCGACCAATCGCTCTTAGTTCAAACGCTCGTTTTGTAAAATCCGAGGATAAAATATTATTAATATCCTGTTCATATGTAACTAGGGGGCGATGCTCAAAACTCGGCTCTATGTTCAATCTGGCGCTGGCAAGAAAGCCGTAATAATGCCGTTGTTTAGCCAACCCAGCATATATTTCTCTTGCCTCGTCAGTTTGTCCGATTTGCTCGTGTGCTCGCGCATACCAATATTGGAATTGATATGAATTGGATAGCTGGGGTGGCACCTTTTCAATTAATAGTTTTATTTTCTGCCACTGTTGTTGCCTGATTAGGAACGCAAGATGCCAGTGAAGTGTGCTCTCATCAGGCGTTAAATCCAATACCTGCATCAACCAGCTTTCGGCTCTAGGGTCATGATCTAATGCCAAAGCAATGGCAAACGAACTCGTGATTTCCTCGCGTTGTTCGCTATTAAAAGCAAGTGATGATTGAGCAGCTTGGTACCGATTTAATGCTTCATCAGGATCCCGCCAAATCAATCGCATAACGGCAGTCGTGAATATTTTGGCTTCTACTTCGGGAAATGCGCCTGTAAAGCGGTCTAAATCAGTAGAACGAATAGGATTACGACGAACATCTCGCCATAAATTCGCAAGATATCTTTTGTCGTTATTAAGAAGCGTTTTTAAGTAAGTGATTAATCGTTGTGCCCCTGAATTAGCAGCTTTTTCGATGCGCTGGATGACGATATCGTCACTAAGACCGCCGTTTTTCATCCAATCTTTAAACAATGGATCACAGACTCGAGGCTGTGATTTCCCCACATTCCACAATGCTTCTACCTGTTTTTTATGCGATGTTGATGTACGGTCGTTTTCATTGTGGCGTAAATAAGCGCATTGAATTTCAGTTGAGTAGCCTTTTCGATAAAATTCTACGAGCAAGTCGTAGCGACGTTGCTTCAATAGATATTTTAGCCAAGCTCTGCGCACCGAACGTTCAAGTGGAGTATCGGAATATGTTGTTAAAAATTGTCTGACTTGAGTGATTCGTTTCAAACTCATTCGCTGTTTGAGTTTCTCGGCAACTAGGTAAGGTGTTAAAGGATAATCGTCAAGACTTCTTAGCTCCGCCGCCAGTTGTGCATCAGAAAGCGAGTACATTCGCTTTTCCAACCGCAAAAACGCGCTTCTTTGCGCCTCTATGTTTTGTGATAAACCCGCAGGTAAAAAGGACTGAACACCATCATCAGCAAATATCGCAGTGCTAACAACACAAAGAAAAAGCGCAATTGATAACTTTGGTGGTTGGGTTAACGCGAGAATTAACAAGAAAAGACCGCCTTCTTTATTTTTTTGAATATGCAAACATTAATAAAAAAAATACTTCTAAAGCGCTTGAAATAAGTACCATAGAAGCCACTATCGTTTTGAAGTGACGTTAACTTAAGCCTATGTTGTACAGAAATTCGACTGTTGCCATCATGAATAGGACCGGTGGTTGTAACACTAGTTTTGCAGCAGCCTCGTTACCCAACTATAGTAGTATAATTCGGCGCAAGTGGTCTAATCTTAATTAAAAGTTTTCGAAATATCTGTAACAGGAGCAATGCATGATTTTTCATGGCAAAAGCCTATCGGTTGAACTGACCGAAGACGGCATCGCCGAACTAGTGTTTGATGCACAAGGTTCGGTAAACAAGTTTGACCAAGTAACTGTTAAGGAACTTGGAGAGGCAGTATCGGCTATCAATCAAAATGCTGACATTAAGGGCGTGTTGGTGCGCTCCGCAAAGTCTACGTTCATTGTCGGTGCTGACATTACAGAGTTTTTAGGCGTATTCGCGTACCCTGAAGAACAAATACTTGAATGGGTTGCAAAATCATCGCAGGTTTTTAATGCAGTCGAAGATATTGCCGTTCCCACAATTACGGCGATTAACGGCTTTGCACTTGGCGGTGGCTGTGAAATGGCACTCGCTACTGACATGCGCGTCGCTGATACGTCGGCAAAAATAGGCTTACCTGAAGTAAAATTAGGTTTGATGCCGGGGTTCGGTGGTACAGTAAGATTGCCTCGCCTCATAGGTGCCGATAATGCACTTGAATGGATGACCACCGGTCGCGACCGCAATGGACAAAAGGCCCTCAAAGAAGGTGCAGTTGATGCTGTTGTCGCACCAGAACACTTACATCAAGCCGCTCGCGAAATGCTCATTGATGCAATTGCAGTTAAGTTTGACTGGCAAGGTGCTAGGGCGCAGAAAAAAGCACCGCTGATGCTCAATGCCAACGAAACTATCATGAGTTTTTCAACGGCAGCAGCGATGGTAGGTGCGAAAGCGGGCAAGCACTATCCCGCCCCACACAAAATGGTCGAAACAGTGCAAAAAGCCTCATCTCTAGATAGAGAAGGTGCTCTCAAACTTGAAAATGAAGGGTTTGTTGCACTGGCAAAAACTGACGCGTGTAAAGCACAGGTTGGCATATTCCTAGCGGACCAAATCGTAAAGAGTAAAGGCAAAAAGGTGGCTAAACAGGCAACCAAAGAGGTTGCTCAACATGCAGTGCTTGGTGCTGGTATCATGGGCGGCGGAATTGCCTATCAAGGTGCTGTAAACGGCACTCCTACTGTGATGAAAGATATTGCTCAACCTGCGTTGGAATTAGGATTATCAGAAGCTGCAAAAATCCTTGGCAAAGGCATGAAGCGCGGAAAAGTAACGCCTGATCTGATGGCCAGCACTTTGAATAATATCGTTCCTACACTTGATATGAGTGCAATAGAAAATGCTGACCTTATTATTGAAGCAGTCGTCGAAAATCCAAAAGTTAAAGCAATGGTACTTAAAGAGGTCGAAGATACTGTCGCAGATGACGCCATCATCACTTCTAATACGTCTACCATCTCGATTAACCAATTAGCAGAATCTCTAGACAAGCCTGAGCGATTCTGCGGCATGCACTTTTTCAATCCTGTACACAGAATGCCGCTTGTCGAAATCATCAGGGGTGAAAAAACCAGCGATGAAACAATTGCTGCCGTTGTCGCAGCAACGTTAAAAATGCGTAAAACACCTATTGTCGTTAATGATTGTCCTGGGTTTTTAGTGAATCGTGTGTTGTTTCCTTATTTTGCCGGTTTTAGTCAAATGGTGTTGGACGGAGCTGATTTCGTTGCCATTGATAAGGTGATGGAAAAAGTATTTGGGTGGCCAATGGGCCCCGCTTATTTGCTCGATGTAGTGGGTATGGATACTGCAGACCACGCGTCTGGTGTTATGGCCGCAGGTATTCCAGAAAGGATGCAAAAGCTAGATAACGATCCGGTGACTTTATTGTTTGGAGATAAACGATTAGGTCAGAAAAATGGCAAAGGGTTTTATGAGTACAGTAAAGATAAACGCGGACGACCTGTCAAAACGCCATCAGAGGACGCCTATGCCTTGATGCAACCACACGTTGCGGATCGCAAGGATTTCAACGCCGAGGAAACCATTGCCCGTCTGATGATCCCAATGGCGAATGAATCTATCCGATGTCTTGAAGAAGGCATTGTAGCTAGCCCGGTAGAAGCTGATATGGCGCTACTATACGGATTGGGCTTCCCTCCATTTAGAGGAGGGATCTTCCGCTATATCGACACAATGGGACTTGCAAACTTTGTCGCACTTGCTGACAAGTATGCAGAGTTAGGTCCTATATACCAGATAAGTGATGGTGTTAGAGAAATGGCATCACAAAACAAATCATATTTCGCCTAAGGCCAAGGAGACAAAAAATGAAAGAAGTCGTCATTATAGACTGTGTTCGAACGCCAATGGGGCGATCAAAAGGCGGCGTATTTAAGCATGTTCGCGCTGAAAATTTATCTGCACATTTAATGAATGCGCTGTTAGATAGAAATCCCGAATTGGATCCAGCTGAAATTGAAGACATCGTTTGGGGTTGCGTACAGCAGACGAAAGAACAAGGGTTTAATATTGCAAGAAACGCACAACTTGCGACGCGAATTCCCAAAACGACAGGTGCCGTTACTGTTAATCGTTTATGCGGCTCCTCCATGCAAGCATTGCATGATGCAGCGTCGGGTATAATGAGCGGCCGCGGTGATGTTTATATTATCGGCGGCGTTGAGCACATGGGGCATGTGCCCATGGATTACAACTTTGATTTTAATCCAGCACTTGCAAAATATACGGCTAAAGCCTCCGGAAGTATGGGCATGACGGCCGAATTATTGGGTAGACAGAATCAGATAACGCGGGAACAACAAGACGCATTTGGTGCACGTTCACACCAAAATGCCTACAAAGCAATGCAAAATGGCGGATGGGATAATGAAATAGTGCCTATTACAGGCCATGATGCTAATGGTGTTCTTAAACTTATCGATTATGACGAAGTTATTCGCCCTGACACTACACCTGAGACATTGGCTGGACTACGTCCTGTATTTGACCCAGTAAATGGTACTGTTACTGCGGGTACATCATCGGCGATTTCAGATGGCGCGGCAGCGATGCTGGTAATGTCCGCAGATAAAGCAAAATCCCTTGGTTTAACGCCAAAAGCCAAAATTCGCGCAATGGCAGTTGCCGGTTGTGACGCTGCAATAATGGGTTTTGGCCCCGTGCCTGCTACCAAAAAAGCATTGGATCGCGCTGGCATGACTATGAATGATATTGAGTTTGCCGAGTTTAATGAAGCCTTCGCAGCACAAGCATTAAGCTGTATCAAACAGCTTGGATGGTTTGATAATTACGATGAAAAAGTCAATCTTAAAGGTGGAGCGATTGCATTGGGACACCCTTTAGGTTGCTCCGGCGCTAGAATTTCTACGACACTGTTAAATGTGCTTGAAGATCAAGACGCTACCATTGGACTCGCTACAATGTGTATTGGCTTGGGACAAGGTATTGCTACTGTATTTGAGCGTGTCTAATAAAGTCCAAATTAACTCGAAAAAAAAGCCAGTCTAGTGACTGGCTTTTCTTTTACGTTGAAAACGTTAACCGTAAAAATTACATCGGTTCTACGTTAGCTGCTTGCAACCCTTTTTGGCCTTCTTCGATATCAAAAGATACGCGTTGACCTTCATTAAGTGATTTGTAACCATCTGCCACAATAGCACGATAGTGAACAAATACATCTTTGCCACCCTCGTCTTGCGTCAAAAAGCCATAGCCTTTTTCAGAGTTGAACCACTTAACACTACCTGTCACTTTAGACATATTAACCTCAAAAGTTATCTATAAATTTAAAACGTGCGCTAGCCCACACAAGCATTTTTGACGATATCCTTGAGTTTTTTCGAACAGAGTATCAAGTGAGGTGTTGCAAATAGTACCTTGGAGCTTGAGGAACATGGATTCAAATCTTACTAAGGGGTATTACCAAAAACAAAAGTAGTTTAGCACATATTTTTAAAATGCATTCCCTATTTCGATGTTTTTAATAAATAAATAATATTTTTTTTAAATATCGTTATAGCACTTAACCATAAATGTTAAAAAACAAGCAAGATCCTGATTTGACTTGTGTTTTATTTTGAATTTTCTTTTTTTTCAATAAAAAAAGACCGTTTTTCAAACGGCCTTTTTGATATTTTACGGCTTTTTATATACGAGGTTCTAAAAAAAGATACTCAATTGCAATGCATTATATGGTGGTCGCTATGCTCTAAGCGCGCGATCACCTCTTGATAAACCGCATACACCGGTTCTTGCTGACTCCGTAATATCTGCGCATTCCCTCATCACATCTGCAAAAGCTGTGAGTTTGTCACTAGTTCCGGTAATTTCAATCGTGTAGTGCTGAGAGGTCACATCGAGCACATGCCCTCTGAAAATATCAACATTACGTTTAACTTCAGCGCGTGCAACTTCAGTCCTCGTTGCTACTTTAATCAACATCAGTTCGCGCTCAACGTGCCCAGCATCCGTCAATTCCTGCACTTTCAATACATCAATTAGCTTATTGATTTGTTTCAAGATCTGCTCCGCAACTTTATCGTCTGCTTGCGTGATCATGGTTAAACGTGAAAGGCTTTCATCGCTGGTTGGTGCTACACAGATTGAGTCTAAGTTGTAGCCTCGCTGAGAGAAAACACCAATAATTCTCGATAACGCACCCGGAGCATTCTCCATTAAAATCGAAAAGATCCTTCTCATGTCTATGTGCGCTCCGTCTTACTTAGTCTCATATCATCCATAGCGCCGTATTTTATCTGCATAGGATACACGTGCTCATCTTGGTCTACCGCTATGTCCATAAAGACCAGTCGATCTTTCTCGGCAAAACAGCGAGCCATGGCTTCGTCAAGTTCATCTAATGAGTCAACTTTGATACCTATATGACCGTACGCCTCGGCGAGTTTAACGAAATCCGGCATCGAGTCCATATAAGAATGGCTGTGCCTTCCTTTATAAATCATATCTTGCCACTGGCGAACCATTCCTAATGCGCGGTTGTTGAGCGATATAATTTTGACCGGTAGATTGTACTGTAAGCAAGTAGATAGCTCTTGTATATTCATTTGAATACTGCCATCGCCTGTGACGCAGACTGAGCAAGCGTCAGGGAATGCGAACTGCACACCCATCGCAGCAGGCAAACCAAACCCCATGGTCCCTAGTCCGCCTGAGTTGATCCATCTTCTCGGCTTAGCAAACGGGTAGTAAAGTGCAGCAAACATTTGATGCTGCCCAACATCTGAACTGATATAAGCATCACCATTGGTATGTTCGTAAAGCGCTTCAATGACTTTTTGCGGTTTTATAACAGTATCGCCTTGGTTGTAGTCTAAACATTTACGTTTTCGCCATTCATTGATTTGCGACCACCAATCTTCTAATTTTTCTTTCTGCTGACTGAAATCGTGTTTTTGCATTTCATCAATGATTTGCTCACACACTTTATCAACAGAACCAACAACAGGTATATGGGCGTTAACGGTTTTGGATATCGAAGCAGGATCGATGTCTACATGGATAATATTTGCATGTGGGCAGAACTTATCAACGTTGTTAGTAACGCGGTCGTCAAAGCGTGCACCCAGCGCCAATATGCAATCTGAATTGTGCATTGTTTTATTCGCTTCTAACGTACCGTGCATTCCTAGCATGCCAAGAAACTGAGGATGCGTGGAATCAAAAGCGCCGAGACCCATGAGTGTACTTACTACAGGTGCTTCCATTCTCTCTGCGATAGCAGTAACGACTTCTGAAGCATCAGAATTTATGGCGCCACCACCAATATAAAGCACTGGTCGTTTAGCTTGTTCTAAATGGCTCACCACTTTTTTAATTTGTCTTGAATGACCTTTCAACGTGGGATTATATGAGCGCATTGTCACGTCCTCAGGAAATTCATAAGGATGTTCATCTTGGATGCTGACAATGTCTTTCGGTAAGTCGACAACTACCGGGCCAGGCCTTCCTGTATTGGCAATGTAGTAGGCTTGTGCGATCGCTTTCGGAATGTCTACAGCTCTTTTCACCAAAAAGCTATGTTTCACTATTGGTCTTGAACAACCCACCATATCAGTTTCCTGAAACGCATCTTCGCCTATATGCTGGGATGGAACTTGTCCTGATAACACAACCATCGGGATTGAGTCCATAAATGCTGTAGCAATGCCTGTGAGCGTATTGGTAGCGCCAGGTCCTGAGGTCACTAGGACCGTACCAGTTCGACCTGTTGCTCTGGCATAGCCATCAGCCATATGTGATGCCCCTTGCTCATGCCGCACGAGAATATGTTTCACTTCATCTTGTGCAAACAGTGCATCGTAAATATCCAATACCGCTCCGCCAGGATAACCAAATACATGGGTAACCCCAAGATCTCTGAGCGTCTGCACGACCATAGCCGCACCTGACATCATCTTCACCGCTAACTCCTATTAACTCGTTTTATACGTTTACTTTGAACGTCGTAATGTACCTTTATTTCGCGAAAAATAAATTGCTTTAAAAAAGGATTATTTAGATTAATTTCACATTTTTATGTAAATATTAGGATATAAATCCTATAAAATACGCTTTTCCTTATTTTTTTAGGTTGTTTATCCCAATTCTGAAAAACACCATGTTTTGCTGTAGCCGATTCATTTAACAGTAAGAAGCTAGATATACATTGTTACAGGCAAGTGTTAAATACTACTTTAACATATATAATATCATCCAATCCTAGCTATTTTCATAAATAGCATGAATACATAGGCTTCGCTTGTAAACACTCCTTTGCTCGCAGTAAAAGCCTTTGTCCTGTTATTAAACTTAACAGACTCTACGGTGAAATTATTTTAATCA
This sequence comes from Glaciecola sp. UBA2563, assembly GCA_002340325.1. Classification (GTDB taxonomy): domain Bacteria; phylum Pseudomonadota; class Gammaproteobacteria; order Enterobacterales; family Alteromonadaceae; genus Glaciecola. The sequence goes on from DDLV01000152.1 coordinate 38,790, forward strand.
ATGATCGAAGTTTTCTGTGCTTGAGAATTAGGTGTATAGGTCAATTCGAAACATAGCATGTCGATGGTGATTGAAATGTCAATACCAAGCAAGATGCAAGAGCTAAAATTTATCCGTTATGTGAGTGGGATATACTCCATTAAACACCAAATAGTCGCGCGATATAGACCACAACAACGCTCTCGCCTTGAAGTGACATTTTTGGCTATTATTGTGTTGCTCTGCTCAACTAAATCGGGCTACGCAACCGATAACCTCACAGCGCCAAATACAAACAATATAGTAGAAATTGCATCAGCGTCGGGTGACTTTGAAACACTGTTAGTAGCAGCTACCGCTTCTGACCTCGTTCCAGTGTTGTCTGGCAAAGGACCACTTACCATATTTGCACCAACTGATGACGCTTTTAACGCATTACCTGCGGGTACTGTAGCAAAATTACTCGAGCCAAAAAATAAAGATAAGCTAGCCAGAATTTTAGCTTATCATGTTGTCTCCGCGCGTGTTGACAGCGCTGCTTTGAGTGATAATGTCATGCTACAAACTGTCGCTGGCCCGCAGATTACGTTTACGGCAGCGGAACAGGGGTTTATTGTTGAAGATGCAAAGATCATCAACACCGACATTAATGCTTCCAACGGCATCATACATACAATTGACCGTGTGCTAATCCCGCCCGAATTAATAAGTAGAGCTGAGGCTATTAATATCATTAAAACCTCGATAACCGACGGCGTTCCCATGTTCAATTATGGCAATGCAAAAGGTACTGTCCAGGTATATGCGTTAGCGGCGCAAAAACTACTGGACAATGCCAACCTAACACAACAAGAAAAGGAAGTACTGTCTAAGGCCCTACGCAAAAGGCCCGTGGGAAATGAGTACCAAGGATTAGCATGGAGCTTGCGCTATGCGTTGGATGATGTATTGGAATCACTACAATAATAAAACAGGCTCTAGATTCCACTTCTGTCGTTGAATGCTACACTGTATGAAACAATCATCATCTTCAAATATTTTTAATCATGTTAAAATTTCAGCAGCCTTCGAAGGAATATAGCAAGGTATATTTAGAAGAGACCGATAAACCACTCCCAGAGGTATTAAATCCGAATACCCGATATATGTTTCTCGGTACTATTGCTACGGGTGGAAAGTCTGTCATCAGAAGCTGTAAGGACCTTCATTTATCTAGGGTTGTTGTACACAAATCTCTGAAAGCGGAGTTCGCCAACGACCCCATTGAGCAACGTCGATTATTGCGCGAAGCAAGAGTTTCGGCGCTTTTACAACACCCCAATACTATTCCTACTTACGAAATCGGAAAAGATCGTAATGGAAACGTTTATTTCACCATGAAACTTGTTCATGGTTACACATTGCGAGAAGTGCTAGATTACAGAGATCGCTATGATTTGACACAGTTAATTGAAGTTGTTGTATCGGTGACACAGGCGCTGAGCAGCGCGCACGCGCATGGCGTCGCTCACCGCGACATTAAACCCGAAAACATTTTAGTGGGGCCATATGGCGAGGTGGTATTACTGGACTGGGGATTAGCAAAGGTGTGGCGCAAAGATGGTAGTACGGAAGAAGCGATTGACGATCCGCTTTTTGCCAATTACCAAACACTGATGAACAAAGAGAATAAATCGGTTACGGGACTCGGCAAACTACAGGGTACTATTTTATATATGTCACCTGAGCAAGTTAAAAGGGATCCATCTATAAGTTATAGCACCGACATTTACAGCATTGGATCAGTGTTGTACGAAATACTTACAGGGAGAACGCCTTTTGATGGCAGAAACACACGTGAAGTACTTAATGATATAGAAAACAAGTCACCCGAAGTGCCGTCAAAAGTGAGCAAATATCAAGTACCAAAGCTATTGGAAAAACTCGTTATGTCGTGCCTTCAAAAAGACCCCGCTTCTAGACCTGAAAGCATGACAGAAGTCACGCGTATACTTCAGGAAAACTGGGCGTCTGATCTAACGTAATAAAAAACCAGTGTCGCACAGATGACACTGGTTCTTGAAGTTTATTTCACTAGAGAAAAATACTGCTTAGCTTATGCTAATGCTTCTTTTGTGATTTTAACGATAATTGATGCAGTCTTGTACGGATCAGCGTTAGAAGCAGGACGTCTGTCTTCTAAACGACCTTTCCAACCATCTTCAACCGTCCCGATTGGGATACGGATAGAGGCACCACGGTCAGATACGCCGTAGCTATATTGGTCAATAGACTGCGTTTCGTGCTTACCCGTAAGGCGTTGGTCGTTGTATGCACCGTAAACAGAAATACAAGCGTCTACATTTTTACCAAACTCTTCACAAATTTTTGTGAAAACTGATTCATCACCCAAATCACGCATTGCACCGTTCGAGAAGTTAGCGTGCATGCCAGAACCATTCCAGTCAGTGTCGCCAAGTGGTTTTGGATGGTAGTCGATAGCTAAGCCGTATTTTTCTGCTGTGCGTTCAAGAAGGTATCTTGCTAACCAGATTTCGTCACCCGCGCGTGCTGCACTTTTCGCGAAAACCTGGAATTCCCATTGACCCGCTGCAACTTCAGCATTAATACCTTCAACATTCAAACCAGCCTCAAGGCAAAGGTCCAAATGCTCTTCAATTAGGTCTCTGCAATAAGCATTTTTTGCGCCTACTGAGCAATAATAAGGACCTTGTGGAGGTGGGTATCCACCTGCTGGGAATCCTGGTGGTAGGTTTGTTTCTGGGTCCCATAAGAAGTATTCTTGCTCAAACCCAAACCAAAAATCATCATCATCGTCATCGATGGTTGCGCGGCCATTTGATTCGTGCGGCGAGCCATCAGCGTTTAATACTTCTGTCATTACGAGATAAGAGTCTTTGCGACCCGGGTCAGGAATAATGGCTACTGGTTTCAGTAGACAATCTGAAGCGTTACCTTCTGCCTGTTCGGTAGAACTACCATCGAACGACCACATTGGGCAATCTTCTAAAGCACCACTAAAGTCGCTTCTTACCATTGTTTTACTTCGAAGGCTTTGGGTGGGCTTATAGCCATCTAGCCAGATATATTCCAACTTACTCTTCATACTTGATTTCTCCGTTTCTCCAAACTTGTTTTTTATTAAGGCAATGCCTTTTTGATTGACGCTATCGCAAATAGACAATGATTAATGAGCAGTTTCCCATTGTGACGATCCACATAATGCGGCAATTAACAGCAACTGACATCACATTCCGTGCCAATTACAGTTAACGTATTCATGGGGTGTGTCTAAAATGATGTGCATGAAGTTGTTTTCCATTGTAAATGCACGAAGCCACTTGTCCCTAATAAATGTCAAAGGTCCAAGTAGACGAGCTGCAACACCAATATTCATCGAAGCTCAGCGACAATCTCAATATCCTAAACAAGATAACTCACCCATTCAATAGCAAAACCGAAAGAGCTGAATTTATGTGGCGCTATTTTTATAAAAATATAAATCTCATCAAAAATTAGTTAAAGCACTGTCGAAACTTGAGCGACAAACGCACAAAATATGTGCATTATCGTGAAGCCGAAACAAATAACGCACCAATATAGAGCAACCTGCGGAGGCATGGATCAAGAAATTAAAAATGTTTATCTCAACTTCGTACATTCTCTAAAACGACAAGCGTGATATTGTCTCGCCCACCATTTGACAACGCCATTTTTACCAACCGTGATACCGTTTCTATGCCGGACGTTGTATTCAAACAATCTTCGATAACATCATCCTTCACCATATCACTAAGGCCATCGCTACAAAGTAAAACTTTGTCATCCGCTGTCCAGTCAATCATGCCTGTTTGCGCTAAAAACGGTCGATCTCGGCGTTCAACACCCAGACAATATTGCAGTGTATTACGGCGGGGGTGCGTAGCTGCTTCTTCCTCAGAAAGATGTCCTGAATCTACCAGAGCATTCGCCATCGTCTGATCGCGTGTTACTTGCGCAAGCTGCTTGTTTTTCAGTGTATACAACCGACTGTCACCGACATTCACCCAGCATACAGTTGAA
>DDLV01000125.1 GCA_002340325.1 Glaciecola sp. UBA2563
ACCCAATCCCTGGGCGCTCTGCGAAGGCGCTGTGCAGCAGATGTTTTCGAAGCTTTCAAATTACTAATAGCTATAACCAACTGTAAATCAACATCTTAGAAAATCAGCAACACTTAAACAGAACATAACCAATAATTAACGGTCCCTAAAAATATGGCGCAACTCTACTTTTATTACTCTGCAATGAACGCGGGGAAATCTACCTCCTTACTACAATCTGCCTACAACTATAAAGAACGAGGTATGCGCGTAATATTGTTTACCGCAGCCTTTGACGATCGCTACGGGGAAGGCAAGATTGCATCGCGAATCGGGCTACAAGCCGAGGCAAATAAGTTTTCAATTGACACCGATATTTACACAAAGGTTAAACAACAACACAAGCATCAAGCATTGAGCTGCGTATTTATCGATGAGGCGCAATTTTTATCTAAACAACAGGTCAAACAATGTCTGTATATTGTCGATCAGCTCAACATTCCTGTACTTGCCTATGGTTTACGGACGGATTTCAAAGGCGAAACATTTGAAGGCTCTCAGTACTTATTGGCTTGGGCAGACAAGCTGAAAGAGCTGAAAACGGTGTGTTTTTGCGGAAAGAAAGCCAGCTTTGTAGCAAAAGTCGATGCCGACGGTAATGTTATTAAAGACGGCGACCAAGTCGAAATCGGAGGGAATGACAAATACATCTCACTTTGTCGCAAACACTATATCGAGATGACGGGGTTTCACTAGTCTTCAATACAGTTATCACAGTGGGTAGTTCTTAGTATAAATTTGTCTTATACTCGGCATGTCTTAGAGTTATTATATAGTTAGATATAGGTGAGGAACAGTTATGCTTAAGGTTGCCATTAACGGTTTTGGACGAATTGGAAAGCTCACATTTCGAAAAATTTTTGACGATGAACGCTTCGAAGTGGTTGCCATCAATGATTTGACAGATCCCAGAATGCTTGCTCAGCTGCTCAAGTACGATAGTGTGCAGGGAGCGTTTTCTGGTCATACAGTAGAAAGTGATGATGAAAATCTGATTGTAGATGGAAAAAAAATCAGAGTTTACAAAGAACCCGATCCTAGCAAGCTACCGTGGGGCAGTTGCGAAGTAGATATTGTTTTAGAGTGCACGGGTTTCTTCTGTTCCAAGGAAAAAAGCCAAGCTCATATCGATGCGGGCGCTAAGCGTGTTCTTATTTCAGCGCCAGCTGGCAGTGACCTGCCCACCATCGTGTATGGTGTGAATCACCAAAAACTCACGGCGGAAGACACCATTGTATCGGGTGCATCTTGCACCACCAATTGCCTAGCGCCCATGGCGAAGACCCTTAATGATTATCGTGAATTACGCACCGGATTCATGACCACCATTCATGCCTATACCGGGGATCAGATGATCATAGATGGCCCTCATCGCAAGGGTGACTTTCGTCGTGCAAGAGCGGGTGGTATAAACATCGTGCCTAATTCAACGGGCGCAGCTAAGGCCATTGGACTGGTAATCCCAGAGCTGGAAGGAAAGCTGATCGGATCAGCCCAACGAGTTCCGGTACCTTCTGGCTCAATCACAATTCTTGATGCAACCCTAAAGGATGACTCTGAAACAGTAAGTGTTGAAGGCATCAATGAAGCCATGAAAAATGTCGCTAATGAGTGCTTTGGCTATACCGAAGAAGAATTAGTATCCAGCGATATCATCGGTAGTAGTTATGGCTCACTGTTTGATGCCACGCAAACTCTGGCGCAACGCTGCGGCACAAAAATCTACGAAGTCCGAGTCGTATCTTGGTATGACAATGAAATGGGTTATGTTTGTCAGCTAATCCGGACCCTGGATCATATGGGCGAATTAATGCGTGCGTAGACTTTACGTCTCGCACCATGCTAGTTCTTATCAAATAATGCTCATACCCAGCGTTTTTGCAGACTTTGCTGAAACAAAATGAGTGCAAACGAACTATAAAATTCAATGATGTAAAACTCATTAACAAACCAATTACTAATAGTTGGTTTGTTCTTCTAAAATACCCGGTAGTTTTCTGATCGTTCGTTACAACACATTAAGTTGATTGAGTAGCCAACGAGTTTCTCTAATTGTAATAAACCAAAAAAATGGTCAAGCGCGATTAGCACAAAATAATCACGAGGAGTTTTCAATGGATTTCGGACATTCTGATACAACAAAACGCTACATCGAGCGCGTTTCTGCGTTTATGGCGCAACATGTTTTTCCCGTTGAAGAGCAAGTGTATTCTGAGATTCATGCGGCAAATCCAACCGGTGACTGGACCAAATGGCAAGAGCATCCCACTGTCTGTGAATTGCGTGAACTTGCAAAACAACAGGGTTTATGGAACTTGTTTTTACCAGATGCTGAACTCGGTCAAGGTCTTACAACGGTTGAATATGCGCCGCTTGCCGAAATCATGGGGCAAGTGCTTTTCGCCCCCGAAATATTTAATTGCAATGCGCCCGATACCGGCAACATGGAAGTGCTTTATCATTTTGGTAATGACCATCAAAAACAAACATGGTTAACCCCTTTGTTGAACGGCGAAATCCGCTCAGTATTCGGCATGACAGAACCGGATGTAGCGTCTTCTGATGCAACAAATATGCAAGCGTCTATTAAACAAAAGGGCAACGAACTCATATTAAACGGCAAAAAATGGTGGTCAACTGGCCTTGGACATCCCAGAGCAAAAGTCATGATATTTATGGGTTTGTCAAACCCAGAAAATGACAAACATAGCCAACATAGCATGGTTATTGTACCCCTAGATGCGCCTGGTATCACCATTGAAAGAATGCTGACAGCATATGGTGATTACGATGCACCTTATGGCCACGGAGAAATCACGTTAGATAATGTATGCGTGCCACTGGACAATTTAATTATGGGAATGGGCAAAGGTTTTGCGATTGCTCAAGGCCGTTTGGGACCAGGGCGAATTCACCATTGCATGCGCGCTATAGGCATGGCCGAAAAATCACTCGCTTTAGCGATAAAAAGAGGCAGTGAACGCATTGCGTTTGGTCGTCCTCTTCTGCAACTTGGCGGCAACAAAGAGCGTATAGCAAACGCAAGAATGGCTATCGAACAAGCGCGCCTGCTCACGCTGCAAGCCGCTTGGAAAATCGATAACTTGGGCGTAAAAAACGCAATGGTAGACATTTCGGCTATCAAAGTTGTTATTCCCAACATGTTGCAAGATGTAGTTGATTTTGCCGTTCAGATGCATGGCGGCGGCGGAATGTCTAACGATTTTCCGCTGGCTAGATTTGCAGCAGCAGCACGTGCATTGCGTCTAGCAGATGGTCCTGACGAAGTGCATATGGGCATGGTTTCTCGGTTAGAATTAAAGAAGTACAAATAACATGTCAGACTCACTATTAGATAAGGCAGGCAACGTTCGTGATGGCGAAGAGCTGGCTGTCGAGCCACTGCGTGAATGGTTAGATCATAATATTGGCAACCTAGAAGGCGAGATGCTGGTGACCCAGTATTCAGGCGGTGCTTCTAATTGGACCTATGCACTGACGTTTGAGAATAAATCGTTAATATTGCGCAGGCCACCTAAGGGCACAAAAGCCAAGGGGGCGCACGACATGGGCCGCGAGTATCGCTTGCAAAACAGTTTAAAACCCGTCTTTGACAAGGTGCCCACTATGCTTGGGTATACGGATGACGAATCAGTCATTGGCGCTGAGTTCTACGTCATGGAAAAGCTAGAAGGGATTATCCCTAGACGTGAATTTCCAAGAGGTATGACATTGACTGCTGAAAAAGCAAGACACCTATGTGAGGTGGCACTTGATGAACTGATAATATTGCATAATGTGGATTATAAGGCAGCTAACCTTGATCATATTGGCAAAGGCGCAGGCTATGCTGAACGACAAATCAGTGGTTGGATCACCAGATATCAAAAGGCGCGCACCTGGAATGTACCAAAAGCGAAAAAAGTGATGCAATGGCTCGAGTCCAAACTGCCCGCAAAAGAAACCATTTGTATCACTCACAACGATTATCGCTTTGACAACTTAGTGCTCGATGCAAATGATCCGAGCAACATTATTGGCGTTCTAGATTGGGAGCTGGCAACCTTGGGCGACCCGTTAATGGATGTCGGAAATAGTCTGGCTTACTGGATACAGGCTGATGATGATTTCTTTGCGCGCAAAACTCGACGTCAACCGACGCATGTACCGGGAATGATGACGCGAAAAGAAGTCATTAATTACTACTGTAAAAAGCAAAATATCAACCCTGACGATTTTGCCTTTTATGAAGTCTACGGGCTGTTTAGACTGGCAGGTATAGTACAGCAAATATATTATCGCTATCATCATAAGCAAACTCGTAATCCCGCGTACAAGCAGCTATGGTTATTGGTGCATTATCTCTTACACAGATGCAAATCGATTATCAAAAGCGCATCGTGATTTTCACAAAAAGCCAATAACAATAAAATGCAACGACCAATCAGAAAAAACATCCTTATCACCGGCGCCAGCTCTGGTCTCGGCAGGGGCATGGCGATCCAGTATGCCAAAATGGGCAGAAATTTAGCTTTGTGCGCAAGACGAGTGGACAGACTAGAGAGGTTTCGCAACGACTTGCTGAATATCAATCCGAATATCAATGTCGTTGTAAAACCTCTGGACATAAATGACCATGATGCTGTGTTTGCGACGTTCAACGCATTTGTGGATAACTTAGGTTCAATCGATCGTGTTATCGTCAATGCGGGTATGGGAAAAGGTGCATCACTGGGCACTGGTTATTTTGAAGCAAATAAACAAACGGCCATCACTAATTTTGTATCGGCGATTGCACAGTGCGAAGCTGCGCTTGACATCTTTCGGGAACAAAATGCAGGACACCTAGTCAACATCTCGTCTATCAGCGCGATACGCGGATTTCGTCGTGCGCTTACTGTTTATGCTGCAACCAAGGCGGGTTTATCATCATCAAGCGAAGGATTGCGCATAGACTTAATGAAAACCCCTATTGTGGTATCAACCATTCACCCTGGCTTTATCAAAAGTGAAATAAACGAAAAGGTCGAGAAAGTTCCCTTTATGGTCGACACCGAAACAGGCTGCAAGGCAATCATAAAAGCGATCGAAAAAGAAGGCGCGAACGCTTACGTGCCATCGTGGCCATGGGCATTTATTCAATTACTGTTAAGAGTAGTGCCTTTGTCTGTACTCGCCAAAATGAGTTAGTTTTATGGATGGTTCAATCCTGACCGAGGTGTTTCTTCCAGCGATTTTAGCTTTCATCATGTTTGGAATGGGGCTTACCCTTACCCCTCGAGATTTTACGCAGTTAGTCTTTGCGCCAAAACCTGTGTTGTTAGGGCTGTTTGGTCAAATCATACTATTGCCCATTATGGCGTTTATGCTGGCGCTTAACTTCAATGCCCCAACCTATATTGCTATTGGGATGATGATTCTTGCCGCTTGTCCGGGGGGCACAACATCGAATTTGTTTAGCCATATTGCCAAGGCAAACCTAGCGCTTTCAGTATCGCTAACCGCAATAACCACCATTATCTGTGTGTTTACCACGCCTTTTTTGATTAAGTTCGCTATTGCATATTTTAGTGTGGATAATCCAATAGAGTTTTCTTTGTTACAGACTTCATTAGGTTTGATTGCCATCTCGTTATTGCCGGTTTCTATTGGCATGGTTGTCAGATACTTTATTCCAAATTTTGCGTTGAGAACTGAACCAATTTTTCGACATCTTGCTATGACGTTTATGATTGTAATCATTATCGCAATTTGTATTAAGGAACGTAATAACCTAGCTGACGCTTTTCCAACTGTGTTCCTTTATGCACTGCTACTTAATGTTGTTGCGACACTTATGGGCGTTGCTGTTGGTAAACTTGGTAAACTACACCGAAGAGATGAAACAACATTAGGCATTGAAATTGGTACGCAAAACAGTACGATGGCGATGTTAATTGCAATAAGTTTTATTCAAGACCCTGCGCTTTCTGTAGCACCCGCCGTATATGGAATTATAATGTACATAGGTGCAACAGGACTCGTATTTTACAACCAATTGGCAACGAAAACAGGCGATTCAACGGATTCCTGATTTCGGTGTTATCGCAAATTGAGCGCAAATTAAGAACGAATTATTCGCACCATAATCGCGTACATACCATCCATCAACGATGACCAGACTAAGGTCTTTTCAAAATAGAGTATTATATTTGATATGAAACTATTCCTATATACATTCGTTTTCATTATCACATCAACTTCGCAAATTACTGTTGCAACATCATCGCCTTCGACAGATATATCAGATAATCACACAACTAATGTGCTAAATGAATTGATGCTCGATGACATTGTTGATAAAGCACTTGAAACATTTAACACACCAGGCATGTCTGTCGCCATTGTACACCACGGTGAAGTGATTCATTCAAAAGGCTATGGGGCTGCTAATATCGAAAAAAACACTAACGCGACGGATAAAACTTATTTCAGATTAGCCAGCGTCAGCAAAGCGTTTACAGCAGCGGGGCTAGCTATCTTGGTAGACCAAAAGAAAGTGTCCTGGGATGACAAGGTAAGGGATATATTACCCGACTTCGCGTTACAGGATACCTACGCTACGCACCGATTTACAGTTCGCGATTTATTGACCCATCAAAGCGGACTAGTAAGTGGTGCTGGAGATAGCTTAATTTGGCCTGAACCGAGTGGATTCAGCCGCGCAGAAGTCGTTCAACGATTGCGTTACTTCACCCCAGGGTCGCCCTATTCAACTGAATATGCATATAGTAACGTGCTTTACATTACGGCAGGTCAAGTTATCGAAAAAATCAGCGGTATGCCGTTTGATTCATTTATTGATAACGAGATTTTCAAGCCCCTCGATATGGCGTGTTATTCTGGTGCAATGCCAGTAACCGTTGCAGAAAATAGCGCTATGGGATACGGCTATAACGAGCATCGAGGGAACTATCCAGTGCCTAGAAATGCCATTAGTGGCGACGCATTAATGTCGTCAGCTGCTGGCGGCATGGTGTGTAGCGCACAAGAAATGTCTAAATGGCTCAAAGCCCTATTGGATAATTCATCAATAAATCCAACAGCAACGAATTCAATCAATCTGCCCTTTTCAATTACGCAATTGAATAGCATGTGGCGAAGCCATACTGTACTTCGTCTGAGCAAAGAAGACTACGAGTGGGATGGCGCGCACTTTCGTACATACGGGTTGGGGTGGCGCTTATCAAACATAGGGCCCTATAAGTTTATCTCTCACACCGGCACGATATCTGGCTACCAAGCATATCTTGGCCTACTACCCGAAAAGTCATTGGGCGTTATCATATTAAATAATGGTTCAAATTCGGGCGCCCGTGGCGCAGTTATGCAGTCAATTGTAAAAGCGTTCACGGACGAACAGCAGACAGACTGGATTGCGAAATACATTGATTTTCAAGCTGACAGAAGCGCGCGTTGGATTAACAACAACAAACCACCTGTTGCGAAAGATGATATGGCTATTTCTTCTAAGATTATATTGGGTGAATACAGTGATAAGTGGTTTGGTAATCTTAAGATTTACCAAGAAGGAGAAAAAACGCGTATTAAATCATTGCGAATGAAAACGCTGGTAGGAACGGTAACCCCCTTCGAAAACAATAGCTTTAAAATTGATTGGGACAACGAAAATGCGCAAAGCGATGCCTTTATTCATTTTGATGTAAGCAAAGACAACATAATACAAGGTGCTTACTTACACCCATTTTCTGCTCGCAAGCGCACCAATCATGCGTATCGTGATATGTACTTCATGCCGGTTGAACCGTCTCAAGCGTGCGTCACCATGAAAGAAAATTCGTGTTAACTGACTAAACAAAAAAGCGCTCTATGTGTATTACGAATCAGAAGAGCGCTTTTACTGCCTATTATAATCTTGTGCTATTTTATTTTTAGTAAAGCGTCGCCCGAAAGCTTGCCTCCACCCCAAATGATGCTAGCAGCTAGCAATAAGCCCCAAATATGATGTAAATACAAAGCGGCTGTAGGCATATCTTCGAGACTAATAACTGCCACATAGTTGATAATCAATATTCCAATGGCCATTTTTCGAGTAAATAATCCTAATGCGAGTAACACAGGCAAAACAAGCTCACCAAACGTCGCCAAATAGGCAGCAAACTCAAAGTTCAACAGAGGAACCGCATACTCGTATTCAAAAAGCAGTAGAGTGCTCTCCCAGTCTCGAATTTTTGTTAAACCGGATTTGAAAAACACCCATGCAACATATAGCCTTGCACCCAATAAAGCTGGCGCCTGCAAATAGACCAACCATCCAAAAAGCGTGTTATAAAGATTTACAATCGCCTTCATTAATCATTTTCTCCTAAATTTTCGCGTCGTTAAATTCGTCTAGCCCCAATTAAAAGCTCAACAATGAAAGGGCATCGCGAGATCCTAGGCACTCAATGAAAGTCGAATGTGCGTCTAAACACTTCTAAGGCTAATCTGCTACTTTGACCGCACAAATCTGCTGCGCCTCTATTGCAGATTGCAGCCACATGCTAATTTGATTAGCATCGTTGCCTGCTGCCTCCAGTACATCTTGCACTGATTCATTTTCAGCCAAACGCTGAAAAGCCTTTTTTTGACGTTCATCAAGCGCTTGAATACAAGGTTGGTATTCTCGTCGCCACATCAGAAAAGACCGTGGCTTTGGCGATTTTATTGCAGTTTGAATAGCTTTTTTTACGTTTGATAATGACGAATGGTATTGCTCCGTACCTTCTAGCGACGGTAGCGCGACCATTAAATCTACAGGGAAGAAAGCAGTGATAATTTCGAAGCCAGACGCACTAGAAAATTGTAGTTGTTCTGGAGGGTGCGTCTGCATTAACCCAAAACTAGAAGGCTCAAATGAGACGTCGGCCTTTTTTTCAATGAGGCGAAAATGCCAATCCACCTTTGCTATTTCAATTAAGAAAGGCATCTCTTCTACCACATTATTGTTAAGTAGAAAGTTATGCATGTGCTGACCGAAGCTTGACCAGTTAAAATCAGACTTTGGATGCGTTTTTACATATTCAGACATAATGCCACGAAAATTGTCCTCTCCTAACAAATGTTTCACTGTCGGAAATTCAATGGAAAGCGCATTCAGTGCATTTTCCAGATAGTTGTTTTGATACACTTGTTGAGCGGGAACTGCCGCTTTATCTGCATTAAATATAATCTCAATTAGCGTTGATTGATAATTACTCATGTCACAATTACTCCGTCACTTTTTGCGCAATCGAATGCGCTTGTTTCGCTTGACGGATCAAGACTTCCCATGGCGGAATTTGGGTATCCCACTCAATCAATGTCGGCACATGGTTATATCGATGTTGTAGTCGACTATAGAGTTGCCAGCACTCTTCACTCACCTCAGCGCCATGGTCATCAACATAGTATCCATGCACTTTTGTTTTGTTAAACCCGGCCAGGTGGATCTCTCCAACATTATTATCTTCAAGTTGTTCCAGTGATTCTAAAATAGTGTTCACAGGATCATCCACATTTCTATTATGCGCGTTAACCAAAAGGTTGTTTAAATCCAATAGCAAGCCGCACCCCGTTGCTTTGCACATTTGATTCAAAAACTCAATCTCACTCATTTTGTCTTGAGCATGGTTATCAAGGTCGTTCGGATTGATATATGCCGATAAGTTTTCAATTAATATGGGCCGCTTTATTCGATCCTGTACGCGATAAATTTGCGCACTGATAACGTCGAGCGAATCTTGGTTGTAAGGTATCGGGAGTAAGTCACCAGAATGCAATAACGTGCCATTTACCATCGCGCGGTTAAAACACAAATGTTCTGATACTAAAATTGGTTGCGTTTGCGCAACTAATTTAGCAAATTGATTTAATACATCCTCAGGCACCGGCGCATTAGAACCTAGGCCAAGAGATGTGCCATGCACTGACAGTGAATATTGTTTACAAACATCATCAAGCAGCGCATGGGTAATACCGCCAGCGCTAAAAAAGTTTTCTGCGTGAATTTCTAAAAAACTCACCTCTTTTGGCTTGTTATCTAGCGCGTCTTGATAATGCGGATGACGCAAGCCCACGCCTATTGCAGGGGCAATTTGCTCTGAATCGCTATTTTTCAATTCCTTCACGATAATACCCACTTGATGATGTCTGCTTGAAGATTTTTAAGAAGGCAATGTTCGCGTTTATTGTTGTT
>DDLV01000057.1 GCA_002340325.1 Glaciecola sp. UBA2563
GGAAATCATAGAGCGCGTCGATCGTGCCGGCGATGAAGAAGTTGAAGTTGTGAAGCTTCAGTTTGCATCAGCATCCGAAATGGTCAGAATCATTGACAGTATAAATCAGGATCAAAATCGCCAGCAAGGCGGAGGCAAAGCAACACCACGTCTAGTTGCTGACGACAGAACAAACAGCGTGATCGTCAGTGGTGACGTGAAAGCGCGCCAACGACTGATAAACCTTATCCAACGCATGGATCAAGAATTGGAGACTAGCGGCAATACGCGAGTGATTTACTTAAATTATGCGAAAGCAGAAGACTTGGTAAAAGTTTTACAGGGCGTGAGCGCAACCATTCAAGCTGAAACTACGCAAGCGAGCGGCGGGAATCAAAGACGGGGCGCGAACAGAGATGTGAGTATCGATGCGCACGAAGACAGTAATTCTTTGGTGATAACTGCTGAACCTGACATGATGCGTTCATTAGAAGAAGTCATACGTCAACTGGATATTCGGCGTGCGCAAGTGCAAGTGGAGGCGGTTATCGTCGAAGTGTTTGAAGGCGATGGTGTCCAACTCGGTGTGCAATTTGTCTCTGAAGACGGTGGCGGGACTCAGTTTACCAATGGCGTGATCCCTGTTGGCTCGTTAGCTGTCGCGCTTGAACAGGCCGAAGATACGACCGTTTCCAGAACTATTATCTCGGCAAATGGCGACCCAGTACAAACGGATGATACCTCTGAAGGTGACTTAACTCCCCTGGCTACTTTGCTCGGTGGTGCCAACGGCATGATCGCTGGGATTATCGAAAATGGATGGGGGGCTGTTATTCAGGCCGTCAGTAGTGACACAAATTCAAATGTATTGGCAACTCCTCATTTGACTACAATGGACAACGAGGAAGCGTTCTTTATCGTGGGTCAAGAAGTTCCGATTATTACAGGCACGAGTACGGGTTCGAATAATAGCAACCCCTTCACGACGGTCGAAAGACAAGAAGTGGGCATCAAACTAAAAGTAACGCCTCAAATCAATGAAGGCGATGCCGTGCAGATGACCATCGAGCAGGAGGTATCGAGTGTCAGTGGTGCCACATCTGTTGATATTTCAATCAATAAGCGGGAAATTAAAACTACCGTGATTGTTGATGACGGCGGCACAATAGTATTAGGTGGCTTGATAGACGAAGATGTGCAGGAAAGCGTGCAAAAAGTGCCGTTACTTGGCGATATTCCCGTTGTCGGACATTTATTTAAGTCGACGTCAACAAGTAAGCGAAAGCGAAACCTAATGGTTTTTATAAGACCCACGATCGTTAGGGATTCAGCAACAATGAACGACATCAGTCATCGCAAGTATAATTACATTAGGGCACAGCAGCTGAAGAGGCAGCAGGATGGTATATCCCTAATGCCGTTTGAAACCACGCCGAGTCTCCCGGATTGGAGTGATAAACTTATACTGCCGCCGACGTTTGAAGAATATTTGTTAGAACAAGAAGAATCGAACATAGAAGATTAAATCGATGGCTGACTTGCAAACTGAAAAAGGCGCGGAGACATCAAACAGCTTGCTATCGAATGAAAAAGCGGCTGCTGATGCGCATGACGTAGAAGCAAATGTCGAAAATGATACCGAAAAAGGTGGTTTGCTACTGCCTTTTGCTTTTGCGAAAAGCAACAAAGTCGTGGTAGACCAACGTGAAGACGCCACGGTGGTTTATTGCACGGAACAGGTAAGTATCTCGAGTTTAAATGAAGTCAGGCGGTTCTTAAGTTCGCGTTTTGAATTATCGTATGTTGATGACGAAACATTCGAACAACACCTCACTACTATTTATCAGCGCGATTCGTCTGAAGCAAAACAATTGATGGAAGATCTCGGTAATGAAAGCGACCTGTTTGCATTAGCAGAGGACCTGCCAGATACGGAAGATTTGCTCGATAATGATGACGATGCCCCCATCATAAAATTGATCAACGCAATGCTTGGCGAAGCGATTAAAGAAGGGGCGTCAGACATTCACATTGAAACCTTTGAAAATCAGCTTATTGTAAGGTTCAGAGTTGACGGTGTTCTGCGTGAAATATTAAAACCCAATCGCAAGATGTCATCAATGTTGGTGTCGCGTATAAAAGTTATGGCAAAACTTGATATCGCCGAAAAGCGAGTCCCACAGGATGGACGTATCAGTCTGCGTATTGGCGGTCGCGCTGTGGATGTTCGTGTATCCACCATGCCATCCTCTCATGGCGAACGCGTTGTTTTGCGATTGCTCGACAAAAATAATGCGCGATTGAACCTCCAAGATCTTGGTATGACTGATACCAATCGAGAGCATTTTGCACAATTAATACGAAAGCCCCACGGCATCATTTTGGTAACGGGACCGACAGGTTCTGGTAAGAGTACAACACTTTATGCCGGGTTGACGGAGATAAACAGTAAAGATCGCAACATTTTAACGGTTGAGGACCCGATTGAGTTTGACATTGCAGGCATTGGTCAAACACAAGTTAACCCGCGCGTGGACATGACATTTGCGCGAGGATTGAGAGCTATTTTAAGGCAAGATCCCGATGTGGTAATGGTAGGTGAGATTCGCGATATTGAGACTGCGCAGATTTCAGTACAGGCGAGTTTGACCGGTCACCTTGTACTATCAACGCTTCACACCAATACAGCTGCTGGCGCTGTTACACGGCTTCAGGATATGGGTATCGAACCGTTTTTACTTTCTTCTAGTCTGCTGGCCGTGTTGTCTCAACGTTTGGTTCGTACGCTCTGTCCTAACTGTAAGATCCCACATAAACCTAATGGGCAAGAACTGGAAATTCTTGGACACGAACATAGGTCTTCAACGATTTACCGTCCTTCTGGCTGCAAAGAGTGTAACTTCACTGGGTACAAGGGACGAACAGGTATTCACGAAATGCTCATCGTTGACGAAAAGGTCAGAGAAATGATGCACGAGAGCCTCGGAGAGCAGGCCGTCGAGCGTTATATTCGAAAATTTACTCCCTCAATCCGTCATGATGGCTGTATTAAAGTCATTTCCGGAATTACGTCGCTAGAAGAAGTTTTGCGAGTGACTAGAGAAGAATAATGGCTGCATTTGCATACAAGGCGTTAACCGCTGGTGGCAAGAATGTTTCAGGTGTCGTTGAAGCTGACACGCCTCGACAAGTCAGGCAGCAATTAAGAGAACAATCCCTTATACCTCTTGATGTTGAAACAGTTGTAGAGAAAGAGAAAAAGAAATCATCAGGTTTTTCATCGTTTTTTCAACCTTCAATGTCAGCAAATGACTTAGCGTTAATTACACGTCAATTAGCAACCTTGATTGAAGCTGCATTACCAATAGAAGAAGCCCTACTCGCCGTGGCTGATCAGTGCGAAAAAGTTCGCCAGAAAAATATGATGATGGCGGTGAGAAGTAAAGTCGTTGAGGGGCACACACTTGCGCATGCATTGGGCGATTTTCCTAGTATATTCGACGAACTGTATAGGGCCATGGTGGCTGCTGGTGAGAAATCAGGACATCTTGATACCGTCTTAAGCCGCTTGGCTGACTACACTGAAAAAAGACATGAAACAGGCAGCCAAATCACATTGGCTATGGTCTATCCGATGATAATGATGACAGTTGCGCTTGCCGTTATCGTGTTGCTGTTGACCTATGTCGTTCCTCAAATTGTCGATCAATTTGACACAATGGGACAAGACTTGCCATTGATCACTAAAATCCTCATAGCGGTGTCGGACTGGCTGCGTGCCTATTGGTGGATTGCAGGTTTGGTGTTAGCAGTCGCGTTGTTTGCTTTGCGAAAATTCCTTCGTATTCCAAAAATTAAACTCGCATGGCACAAACGACTATTGCACATGCCGTTTATAGGCAAGCTTTCTCGCGGAACTAATACTGCGCGATTTGCTCAAACGTTAAGTATACTTACAGCTAGTGCGGTACCTTTACTTGAAGCGATGCGAATTTCGGCCGATGTACTAAGTAACGTGTTTTTGCGTAAGGCAGTAAATCAGGCTGCAGATAAAGTGAAAGAAGGATCTAGTCTCAGAGCTGCCTTGATGCAAACTAAAGTGTTTCCACCTATGATGCTGCATATGATTGGGTCAGGCGAAAAATCGGGTGAATTACAGGAAATGCTGAAACGGGCTGCGGATAATCAAGATCGTCAATTCGAAGCGACGGTGAATGTTTCACTAAAAATCTTCGAGCCAGTTTTGATTATTTCCATGGCTATCATAGTATTATTTATTGTATTGGCAATTTTATTGCCAATTCTGGCGTTAAACAATCTTGTTGGGTAGTGTTATGTATAAAGTTCGAACAACGAAAACGAAACAGTCCGGTTTTACATTAATTGAAATCATGGTTGTCGTGTTTATTATTGGATTACTTGGCGCAATCGTATTGCCTCAAGTCATGGGGCAACGAGACAGTGCTCAACTTAAGAAAGCGGCTGTTGATATTCAAAAGCTTGAGAGTGCCGTGAACATGTACGAACTCTCCACCAATAGCAAGCCGACGACAGAACAAGGACTTGAAGCGCTAGTTGATGTTCCAACCATTGATCCAATACCTTCAAATTATCCTGAAGATGGATTCGTCAAACGTCTTTCTAAGGACCCTTGGGGAAATGATTACATTTTACTTAACCCTGGTCAGGTTGATCGCGTTGACATATACAGCTTGGGGCCGGATGGCCAAGATGGCACGGATGACGATATCGGGACGTGGAATCTGAACGATTACTTGGACTAAATTTGAGATCACACCATGAGGTTCAATAAGCATCACAAAGGTTTTACGCTTGTTGAAATTTTAGTGGTTGTATTCATTATTGGCATTGTTGTTTCAACGATCAGTTTTCAGGTATTTCAGACCGACCACAAAGCAAAAGTAAAGGAAGAGGCACAACGCCTTCAAGTATTGGTAGATATGGCCAGTGATTATGCCATTCTCAATCAGCAGCAATTAGGCATTTATCTGGACTTGGAAAAAAATTCATACGAATTTGTTTCTTTGCAAAAGGACGGGCAATGGTTGCCTATCGATGGGAATAAGTTTTTTCGCAAACGCGAGTTACCAGAATCGCTTGTGCTTGAGCTGAATTTGGACGGATTGCCATGGCAAGATGAGGACGCTCTTTTTGACCGAGAAATTTTCGATGAAGACCTCAGCATAAGAGATGAAGGCGTGTCTATTGGTGATGAAGAAGACCAACCGCCGCCTCCCCCACAAATATTTATTTTATCGAGTGGAGACTTAACGCCATTTGAGATTCGAATGGAGTTCAACGATCTTGAAGGAGACTATCCTCCATTCTACGTGTCGCTGCAAGGCAAAGAAATTACCCCTATAGAACTTGTTGGTCCAATCGATTTATGAATGTGCAGTCAACATCTAAACAGCAAGCAGGATTTACCTTGCTGGAAGTGCTTGTTGCAATGGCAATTTTTGCTATTGCGGGAGGCGCTATCATTAAAGCAGCAAGTGAGCACACTCAGTCGGTTTCATTATTAAAGAACATTACGACGGCGACGTGGGTTGCGAACAACCAATTGACCCAAGCGTTGCTAGAGAATAAACGCCGATGGCCTGCGAGGAATAATCTTGACGGCGAAACAGACATGACAAATCGCACTTTCTATTGGCGTCAAACAGTTGCAAAAACTCAAGATGAAGATCTTAATCAGGTTATTGTTCAAGTGTTTTTGGATGAAGAGAGAAACCAGCCAGTAACATCGGTTTCTACGTTTATTGCGCGAGAAGTAGAATAGTGCGCTCCTCAACGTTTCATTTGCG
Source organism: Glaciecola sp. UBA2563 (assembly GCA_002340325.1). GTDB lineage: Bacteria > Pseudomonadota > Gammaproteobacteria > Enterobacterales > Alteromonadaceae > Glaciecola. Next base: position 5,808 of record DDLV01000057.1, read on the forward strand.
GACACAAGCGCATAAATGTTCTGTAAAGTTCAAAACTCAGCGTGGTTTCACGTTACTTGAGCTGATCATTGCTGTCGCTATTCTTGCATTAATCGCACTGGGCACTGGAGCTGTTTTAAATTCCGTAATAAAGAGTAATGAAACCTCTCAAATTTCACTAAAGTCTCTGCAGGATGCTCAGCGAGCCATGCTAATTCTTGAAAGAGACTTTTTGCAGATGGTTGCCCGCGTACCAAAAGTCCAGGGAGAATCCAATCAGATTATTCTTAAAGGTGGCGAGTTTGAGTTTGATAGTGATGAGAGCGGTGTCGCGTTTGTGCGAAACGGCTGGCATAACCCTCAGATGATGTTGCCGCGTTCCTCATTGCAGCGCGTGATTTACAGTTTGCGCGATGGGGTCTTAGTACGCGAATACTTTACCCATGTCGATTCAGTTATTGGCGCCGAAACTAAAGAGCGTGCTCTGTTAAACGAAATCGCTGATTTTGAAGTTTTAGCTGCCTTTGAGTATCGAAGAGATGAGCTTGACTGGCTAGATAATTTTGAAGCCACCGAATTGCCAATCGCGTTGAAAGTTACGTTGGAAAGTGAAGTACTAGGGAAAATGGAAAGAGTTTTTCAGGTGGCGCCATGAACTGTTTTTGCCAACAGCACAAGCCACACTATACGCGTCGATGCTGGGATCAAAGGCAAAACGCAAAGCAACCTGCCGCAATTGGTTTTCGTCAGCAAAAGGGCGTTGCGCTAATCGTGGTATTACTTATAGTGGCGCTCGTCACTATTCTTGCCACGCAGATGAGTAACCGATTGCAGCTTAATATCGCACGCACGATGAACCTAAAAGACAACAATCAAGCTTATTGGTACGCATTGGGCGCAGAGCAATTTGCAAAAAAGTCATTGCGTACTCTGATACAAACAACGCCAAACAACATAAATTTAGGTCAGCCATGGGCAGAGCCTTTTGAGTTTCCTCTCGAGAATGGTTTTATACGAGCAAAGTTAGAGGATTTGCAGGCTTGTTTTAACTTGAATGCAGTCGGTTCAGTAAGCCAGCCCGATAATCAAACGATTAGCAATAACACTAACACCAATAGTGCATCGGGTAATCAAAATAACAATTCCAACGCGGGCAACGCGAACGACTCACAGGGAGCGACGCAGAATAATCAGCAGCCCCAGCCCCAACGCCAAGCCCCAGGGACTGTTGCTGGCAAACCTCCATCTGTAATTGCGTTTGAAGATTTACTGAACCAGCATGTAGATGATTCTTTGGTAGTTGATACGCTCAGAGACTCCATCATAGATTGGTTGGATGACGATAACTTTTCAGAACCCTATGGTGCTGAAGATATCGATTATGAATCACTGCCACAGCCATACCTAGCGGCGAATAGCCAGATGAGCAATATTTCAGAACTACGTCTTGTCAATGGCATTGGGGATGTTATTAGACTCGGTCAACTCGAGCCTCTACTCGATAAGCTGTGCGTCATCCCTGAAGATCAGTTTTCAATAAATGTAAATACCCTGTCGCTTGAATCGGCAGGTGTATTAGCAGCGCTAACTGGCCTGTCTGTTGACGATGCCAGTCAGGTTATCTCTGACCGACCAGAACAGGGTTATTCTGACATCAATGATTTTCAGAATGATCGCAACATTTCAGCACTTGCGCTGCAACCTAACCGATTGAATTGGTTTGATGTAACCACAAAATACTTTAAGCTTACAACATCTGTTGAAACAAACTCAGGTTCTCAGTTTACGCTAGTCACAAGATTCCACCTTGATGGCGATGAAGTTAAGATTATTGGCCGAGAATTTGGAGGTATATAAATGCAACAATTAATAATAAAATTCGGAACGTCCAACGCCTCCATTATCCCATGGCTATTGTTTGATCAAAACGAACAAGACATCATTGCGTCTGGTGAGATAAGCAGTTTAGAGCAGCTTTCACAGCTAAAAGACAAAGCAGAGCAGTCAGAGGTTATTTGTCTCATATCAGCCTGTGATGCGATGGTAACGCACATCGTGTTACCGGATAAATTTAATCGAAAATTGTTAAACGCTGTGCCCTATATGGTTGAGGATAAGTTGGCGCTGGATGTTGACTCCCAGTTTATTGCAAAGGGTGTTGCCGAAGGCCAAAAACTGCCTGTAATTGTCATAAATCGTCAACGGATGCATTTTTACAAAAATTTGTTGGAAGAGGCGGGATTCTTCTGTCAGAAGATGTTTGTTGACGCTACATTATTGCCAACACCTGAAGATGAAACCAGCGTATCAATTTTACAAATTGGCGAAGAATTATTGATAAAGCAAGACGCATTTAATGCAAGTGCTGGTGAAGTTGATTGGATGCTGACAGCGTTTTTGAAGCAGAGCGATATAAATGAGCGAAAGATACGCGCTTTTAGTGAGTTGCAACTCGATGGTAACAATATAGATTCAGAGAGCATTTCATTTGATTATGATCGTTTGCCGCTGGAGTTGTTGCTGGCCAATATCGATTCGACAAGTATCAACTTGCTACAAGGCGAGTTTGTTGTTAAAAACAACACCAACCCCGGTTGGTATAAGTGGCGAGTAGCTGCACTTCTCGCCGGGATTGCACTTATTGTTAATATTGGTGTTAAGACACTGGAATTAACAAACATCAAAAAAGAACGCAAATCCGTAGATGAAGAAATTACAGCATTGGTTGAGGAAAATTTTCCAAGCATACAACGTATCAGAAAAGCTACGTTAAAAAGGACCATTTCTCAGTCGATGGCGAGACTAGAATCATCTGGCGGAAATGCCAGCATGCTTGGTATGCTGACACAAATGGGGCCGGCATTTCAAAACACTGGCGTGACGCCTCAAGCACTTAATTTTAATGCTGAGCGCGCCGAATTAAGAATTCAATCGGTGGCGCAAAATTTTGAATCGCTTGAGCGTTTTACCCGAGAGGTATCAGAAATGGGTCTCACCGTTGAGCAAGGGGCGATTAATAATCGCGGAGGCCAAGTAATCGGCGTTGTGGTAGTTAAGGGGTAAAGTCGATGTCAAGTAATAGCTTTCAAAACCTAAAAACCTGGTTTCATCAATTGGAATCCAGAGAACGAATACTCGTCGTGACTGCGGTCATCATTACGCTAATCCTGATATTATATTTTTTGATTTTTTCACCGTTAAACAGTGCGCTTAACGAAAATAGAAAAGCGTTGGAAAATGACCGCGAACTTGTCAATTGGTTACAAGAGCAATCCTTACGAGCGCGACTTTTAAACGACTCTAGCGAGGGTGCGAGAATTAGTGGTCCATTGACTCAAGTCGTCAATCAGACAACCAGAGGCTCAAATATAGCGATTTCTCGCCTCCAGCCAATAGGTGAGAATCTCCAAGTGTCAATAGAAGCGGTATCGTTTAATGATCTGCTTGTTTGGCTAGATAGATTGGAAAAGCGAGGCGTCACCATATTACAATCTGATATCGTGGATACTGATGATAGTGGCATCGTTCAAGTGAGAAGACTGCAGCTCGGAAAGTAAACGTATTACATCGTTTCACAATTGCCACTCGGGCGATCGTAGGGCCACAACTTTTTGCATTTGAGTTTGATAAATACATAAGACGGGATTAAGAAAAATAAAATATGAAAGCATGGCAATGGATCTCACTGTGTGTTGTAGGCTTTTTGGTTTTCCTGATTGCATATGCGCCAGCGACATTAATTTACCGTTTCCTACCGCAGGACCTTAATGTCGTCATCTCACAACCAACTGGCACACTTTTTAAAGGGAAAATGTCGACCGTTGGCTACAACGGAATTTTATTCGATAACTTTACCTGGAAGTTATCACCTTTTTCATTATTGCTAGGAAAGGTCAAGCTAGATATAAATGGCGGTAACATTCGCAATGATAATCTCGCATATGTCGATGGAGTACTAGCTGTAAGCTTGTTTAATACGTCTCATTTAACCGCTTCAGACTTGACGCTATTAATGCCTATAAAAAGCGTGCTGGCTCAAGTCAAAGTGCCGGTGCAGATTTCTGCGCAAGGGCGAATACGCGTAGATTTGGTCGAAGCAGATGTGAAATCACAATGTCAGCAACTCGATGGCACAGGCAGTTGGAATAACGCGTCAATAGTGCTTAATCAACAATCAGTCCAATTGGGCAGTTTTCAAGCAAATTTGTCATGCGAAGGAGACGGGTTTGCTGCACTAGTAGGCGGCGATAATAAGTTTAACTTGGACGCAAAATTTGTGCTTTCCCCTCAAGGGAGATTATCGCAATCTGGAAGCTTTATGTTAGACCCATCATTACCACAGCCAATGCAGCAAGCCGCGGTATTTTTTGGTAATCCTGATCCCAATGGCCGCTATATCCTTCGATAAACAGGCTCTTTGCTTTAAAACAGTTCAGGGAAGTTAAAAGGTGCAAGAGCTAATAGCGTTGCGCTTGTATAAATACTCGCTCGTGTTTCTTTCCCTTTTGTGAGCTGCCCGATGGCCCCGCCTCTTTGTTTGATGTTTTGCGTTTGAAAGAGCTTGTCCATCGCATCTCCCAACTCGTTGCCTTGAAGTAATTCGTGGTATATGGAGATGGGCAGCGGTAATGTAGCGGTTTGTCCAAAACGAAATGTATCACCATTGCTAATACAAACAACGGCGAATGTTTTTGGGCCATCTTCGAACACATCAACACCGCCTTCGTACGCAATAAAAAAATCGGCATCTGTTGTATCAATTAATTCGCTCACTCGGTTAAATGCCCCTTTTCTGGTTTCCTCTTCATTCATTGGCTGATCTGACACGCCTGATGGTGCTGCAACGGCTTCGATGTTGATATCACAGTTATCAAAATTGATTTCAAAAGCCTGCTGCGCTGCTTGGATTTTCACCGGGTTTTTTGAGCCAACAACAACGTTCAATGTGTTCATGTTTTTCCCTATGATCACGAAATCTCGCTTGATTCTCACAAAAAATTCGTAAGTTCAACAAGCTCTAGTGAGGATTAAAATTGTCTTGAATAATTGAATCAATCAAATCATGGTAATTATTCGTAAATGGGTGCCCATGTATTTCATTGTCGGGTTTACCGCTGTCTGGATTTGTGATGCCAAGCGTATACTCAATGCCAAACTGCTTAGCCGCATCAAGAATCACTTGACTATCATCTACAAATAGTGTGTGAGCCTTATCAAACCCTAGGTGTGATTCCAATAAATGCCACAATCGCTGTGATTCTTTACTGACGCCGAATTGATGCGTTGATATAAGCGTATCAATATGATCATCGAGCTGCGTTTGTTCAATTTTCAAACTCAAACTGCCAGGATGTGCATTGGTCACAAGCGCTATCTCTCTTCCGGAGTGTTTAAGTGCATCTAAAAATGGGATGCAGTCTTCGCGTAGTTGAATCATATGCTTGAGTTCTTGTTTCGCTTCAAGAATGTCCAACTGAAGCTTATCCGCCCAATAATCAAGACAGTACCACTCAATCTTACCTTTTACTTCGCTATATGCGTCAAACAACTCTTGGGTGGATTCTTCAAGTGTCCGTCCACTGTGCTCCGATAATTTCTTGGGCAATAATTCCAACCAAAACTTATTGTCAAAGTTTAGGTCTAACAAGGTGCCATCCATATCTAACAAAACAGTTTGTATTTGATGCCAAGGTAAAAGTGTCAATCTGCTATCCTTATGTTAATGTATATATAAATCATTGAGTCATCTCGACTTCTTCAAGACTCTGAACTGAATGGTCAATAACAAGTCTAACTGCATAAGAGAATATGAGTAAACCGACTAACGAAAAAAATCTACCCACCATTAAAGCGACGAGGACTGTAGCGAAAAGTCGATTTTTTAAAGTCGAGGAGGTTGATTTAGAATTCAGTAACGGCGCAACACGCGTTTTTGAGCGAATGGGCGGTAGTGGCAGAGGTGCAGTGATGATATTGCCCCTTTTAAATCAAGATACGTTGTTATTGATAAGAGAATATGCCGCTGGCACACATACGTATCAACTCGGGTTTCCAAAAGGCTTAATTGATCCGGGTGAAACGCCTGAGGAAGCGGCCAATCGCGAGCTTCAAGAAGAAGTAGGCTATGCAGCCAAGCGATTCGAATCATTGCAGATGGTGCAAATGGCGCCGACGTTTTTTAATGCATCAATGCACATTATAATTGCACAAGACCTGTACCTTTCAAGCCTCGAAGGTGACGAACCTGAACCACTCGAGGTAGTGGAGTGGCCCGTCAACAATGTTGATGATTTGCTGTCCCAAGCAGATTTTAAAGAAGCGAGAGGCGTTGCAGCTCTGCTATTGCTGGATAGATGGAGACGTCGATAATGAGTAAGTCAATAGCTGAATTGTTAGAACTGGCCAAAGAAGTCGCGGTGGTAGCAGGCGATGAAGTATTCAGGTTGTACGATACGGAGGATTTTGAAGCATTTTCAAAAGATGATGAATCGCCAGTAACATCTGCTGACTATCGTGCAAATGAAATTATAATGGAAACTCTCCTCACGAAGACGCCGGATATTCCGGTAATGTCTGAAGAGACAGATATCCCAGAACTATCAGAGCGCGCCAAATGGCACCGATATTGGCTGATTGATCCTATTGACGGTACTCAAGAATTTATTGCGCGTTCCGGAGATTTCACAATAAACATTGCACTAATCGAAAAGGGCAAGCCTGTGATTGGTGCGATTTATTGGCCTTGTGGTCAATCTTTGTATTTTGCAAGCGAAGGAGAAGGCGCTTATAAGCGATGTCCTGTAGAGACAAAGCCCATAAGCGTTAGACGTTTTGACGTGCCGACGGAAGATGTCATTATGATTGCTATAAGTCGTCGTCAAAGCAGAGAACGCGTGTTGAAGCGGTTAACGGATAAACGAGAGTATCAGATGTTACCCACTGGCAGCTGTTCGCTTAAAGCGTGCTTCATTGCTGAAGGTAAAGCCGATGTCTTTATGCGACTGGGTAAAACTGGTGAATGGGATACAGGTGCTTCACAATGCATCATCAATGAAGCAGGTGGTGCTATATTCGCAGCTACATTCGCAGACATTACTTACAATGCAAGGGATTCTGTCGAGAACCCTGATTTCGTCGTTCTAGGTGATCAGCGCGTAGATTGGCGCAACATCATTCAGTATTATAAATAAGCCACTTCTCACATTTTCTACGAATATAATTATCCTTTAACATGCTCGATGTTTTGTCTTCGGAGATTTAATACTCTTGTATGTAAAAATATAATTTTACGCAGTCACTTCTTTGATAGCATCTTTTCAAGCGATATTGCCAATCATTGATCGAAGGGAGGGATAATGTGTATTGCGAAACCGACGTTTAGCAACACGTCTGCCTTCGAAGACAAAAATCGAATGAAGGGTTTTACTCTTCTTGAATTGATGGTGGCTATGGCAATAATTGGCATATTGCTCGTGTTTGGCGCTAGGGCTTACCAGAACCATATCCTCAAATCTGAACTTACGCAAATGGCGAACCAGCTAGCTCAATATGCACGGGATTTTACTACCTGGCGAGAAATTTATGGCAGGTATCCCAATGATAGTCATCTCGTCCTGCCTCCAGACGCACCAAATTTGAATATAAACCCCACCGAATGGGCAGCGCCAACACTACTTGGTGGGAATTGGAATTGGGAAGGTCCAGACGCCTACTCCTATGCTGGTATTTCTATTGATGGGGCTACCGCGACTGAAGAACACGTCAAAATGTTTGATTCCATCGTAGACGATGGTGATCTCAGCAGCGGAAAGTTTCGTCAAACGGGCGGAGGCAGATTTACCTTTATTATTTCGGAATGAAGACAGGTTTCTTAATTCCTAACCACCAACCTATGATTTAATCAGGTTAAAACATCCTGCGTTTTATACTTTAATGCATGTTTTATGACGATTGGTTATTGAACATGTCCACTATTGTTATAATATAACAAAGCGATTTTATTTAGAGGCCTGTCGATCGTCGTCACGAAATTTGTCACGCAAACATCAACACGTCTTCACTATTTTAAAAAACAAAAAAGCATAACAATAATCCTCTAAGAACGGACTTATGAAAAAACTTACGTATGCCATTTTACTTGCATTAGGCAGTGCTCACGTCAACGCGACTACTATTTCCGGAAAAGTTACAGATCAAACAGGTAAACCAGTTACCGAAGGTGTTGTATCACTTGATGGCTCTTTAATCTCTGCGCCGATCTTAAGCGACGGTAGCTTTTCTCTTACCGGTTTGAGACCGGGTAAAATCCAGCTGCACATAGCATCGCCAAACCATATACATGAGCATAGTGAGTATCAACTTACGACGAGTGGCATAAAAGACGTCACTGTTGTCGTTCGTGACGCAAGCATCGAGGTGTTGGATGTCACAGCTGTTGGGCTTCATGCATCTACTATTGAGGGCACACTGCCTGTCTCTGTTTTAGCGGGTGATGAGCTTAATCGCAGCCAAGATGCTACGCTTGGCGATACGTTGGACGACGTCGTAGGTGTTCATTCGAGTGCGCACGGCGGTGTAGTGTCCACACCAATTATTCGCGGATTGAGTGGACCTCGTGTGTTAATTGCACAAAATGGTCTTGATGTATCAGATGTAAGTCGCGTTGGGCCTGATCATATGGTGGTATCAGAAGCATCAAATGCTGAGCAAATAGAAGTTTTGCGAGGGCCCGCTACGCTCTTTTATGGCTCAGGCGCGATTGGTGGTGTCGTTAACATTGTTAATCAGACAATCCCGACTTACGCTCAAAAAACGGGTGAAGTTGCTGTATCAAGGAATTCTAACAACGGTGAAGAAGCAATAAACGCAAACGTAATTACGGATGTTGATAACTTCGTCTTTTCTGCCTCCGGGTTTTATAGAGAAGCTGATGAATACAGAATACCAGGAATGGCTGAACTCGAAGAGCATGGGCATGACGAGCATGATGATGATCACGATGACCATGACGACGATCATGAGCATGATGAAGAACACGAAGGCAGCAATCGCGTAGAGAATTCGGATTATCGAGTTTCCGGTATAAGTGTTGGCGGCAGTTACTTGTTTGATAACGGATTCATTGGCGCATCTATTGAAAAACAAGACGCATTTTATGGTATCCCCGGACATGCTCATGGCGAAGAGGAGCATGGACATGATGAGCATGAAGATGATGACCACGATGATGATGGTGATGATCAAGATGAAGAGCATGGCGAGGAAGAAGAAGTCGTCAACTTAGATATGGAGATGACGCGATATCAATTTATGGGTAGGTTTTCACCGCAAACAGGCTTCATAAATGAGTACAATTTCTCCGGCGCATTCACAGAGTATGAGCATATTGAATTTGAGAATGGCGAGCCTGGTACCGAGTTTGCGAACGAAACCACGGAATTTCGCATTGAAGCCATGCACCAAGCATGGAATGACTGGAATGGCGGGCTAAGTTTTCACTTTAAACGAAGTGATCTCGAAGCAGTAGGTGAAGAAGCATTCACTCCGCCGACCGAAACCACAATGTTCGGTTTGGCAGTGTTCGAAGAAAAGGAATTTGGTGACTTTTTAGTGCAATTGGGCGCAAGAGTAGAGCGCGTTGAATTAGACGTTCCAATGCTGTTTGAAAATGATGTCGAGTTGATAGAAGACGATGATGATCATGACCACGACGATGACCATGACGACGAGCATGATGATGAACATGACCACGACCATAATGATATGCCTGATAGCATTAATGAAACCTTTACGGCGATGAGCATATCAGCGGGCACAGTTTGGAACTTCGCAGAAGGTTATAACGCGGCATTGTCACTCAGTCGTTCCGAGCGCGTCCCAGCTGCAGCAGAGTTATTTTCTCTTGGACCTCACTTAGGTTCCGGCTTCTTTGAAATCGGCGCTTTATACGACATTGATGATGAGAACCATGTCGTCATTAGTTCAATCGATTTTGATGAAGAAATATCAAATAACCTCGACTTTTCTCTGCGTAAATTTTCTGGAAATCTTGGGGTTGTTTTAAATCTTTTTTATAACGATGTTGAAAATTACTACTTCGATGCAAACACTGGACTATTTTCAGAGTTTTCTCACGAACACGGTGAAGAGGAGCATGGGCACGACGACGATCATGATGATCACGAAGATGATCACGACGACCATGATGATGATCATGACGACGAACATGGGCATGAAGAGGAAGGTCACTCAGATGAGCTCTTGCCCGTGATTTTGTTTACGTCGACCGATGCAAAAGTGTATGGTGCAGAGCTACAAGTAAATTACAAAGCGACAGAAAATATCACTTTGCGCACCCAGGCAGACCTTGTCAGAAATCGCATAGATACACCAAACGGCACAACAGAAGCTCCTCGTACATCTCCGACACGTTGGACGGTTGGCGCAGAGTACGCTAATGATAACTGGTATGCAGATGTCAAAATCAAACATGTGTTTGAACAGGATAAAATCGCGCAATTTGAGGACGCTACAGATAGTTATACATTGGTCGACTTCAATCTTTCTTATTACATGACTGTTGAAAATACTGATGTAGAGTTTTTTCTGAAAGGTAGAAACATTACCGATGCAGAAGCAAGGGTTCATACGTCGTATTTAAGAAATGATGCGCCTTTGCCTGGTCGTTCTGTCGTGCTTGGCGTTAGGGCGTCGTTTTAACTATGACCTGGCAAGCATTGATAGCTTTCTGTTGTACTTTGCGGAAATGTCCTTACTTTTTGCATGTTTTATGGCGGTTTTGAGCGCTTTTTCTGCGTTTTTGTGATCGCCAATCAGCGTATAAGCTTTCGCTAGACCAAAATGAAACTCATGAGGCTGCCGGTCTAATCGAAGGGCTTTCCTATAATGCATTATTGCTTCTTCAGGTTTAGTGTCTTTAAGCGCGTGTTCGGCCAACATCATATGATAGAAAGGATTTCTCATTCTTCGGATGTGAAGCCTAGATTGGATCTCTTCTGCTTTATCATGCTCACCGATTTTTCTATACAAGACCGACAGATTATCATAGGCGGAATTAAAATCAGGCGCTAATTCCAATGCGGTTTTGTATGCACTAATGGCCGCTTGAGTCATATTGTTGCGACTATAAGCAGCGCCTAGATTTAACCATAGGCCTTCATTGTCTGGAAACAGTTGAATCGCGGCATTCAAATAAGCAAAAGCTTTTACGTCATCGCCAATGATTAGATATTCAGCGGCAATGTTGCTGTAAAAAGACGCAATTAGTTTTTTTGGAGCAATACGTTTTACTTCTATACCACTGAGCTCGGGGTATGGGTCGAAATCGATAATAATGCTTTGAGAACGATTTAATCTAACGCGCAAATTGATATGTGCATTAAGAAGCGTTTGACCATTGCGGATGGTCCAAAACTCCGGGATTTGGACATCTTGAAAAACAGCGTCATACCCCAAATAATCTACCATAGCATACGTCATTATTGACAATGATAAGCAGTTAGCAAACCCCCTTTCAAAGGTTTGCATTGCCGTTGTGTTGGCACTGGCGGAATAACGCAAATCGAGTTTCGTGCGGCTGAAAATAGCGTCGACTAATGCGCGAATTTTGTCTTTTGATGAGGTATGTCCAATTATCGCATCATCAACAAACTGCTGGGCCTCAGGGGTTAGATGAAAGATATCCTCGATTGTTTCGATTGGCACATTTTGGTAGCCCTCAAACGGTATATCATTGATAGGCTTGTAAGTGGTTTGCGCTGGGTTTATCTGGCAACCTGATAACCAACACGCAACTAATATTATGCTTATGATGCTAGTCCTCATATCTCTAACATAACGCAAACTGTGCCATAAATAAAGCGGAGAAGGTTTACCTCAAATCTGGTGGGATTGAATTTTTTAGTATGTTTGAAAAAGCGTTTGTTATGCAGGATAGGCCATAATAAAGTGTCAAAAAACAAGGATGTTTTTTGCCAAGCGTCACATGGATGTGCTTGAAGCGTCTTTATTAGGGCCTATCCTGCATTGCATAGAGCGGTTTCAATCTCACTAAAAAATTCAATCCCGCACTAATATCTTGAATAGCCATTCATGCGCTAGTTAATTTCTAAGATAATGAATAAATACCCAATAAGAGTGGGCTAAAACGTGTTATTTTCACAAGCATTCAAATTTTTAAGGGATTATCAGTGAGGATTTGTGCTGCGCAACTTGCGCCAAGGGCCGGAAACATTGAGGAAAACATAGAACAACACCTCGCGCTTATTGATGCCGCGGTGCAAGAGCATATGGATGTTATCTTCTTTCCAGAACTCTCATTAACCGGTTATGAACCTACATTATCGAAGGAGCTCGCTTTGGATGTAACCGATGAACGGTTGCATGTATTTCAGAAACTATGCGATGAAAAAGGAATTATAATAGGCGTTGGTGTACCAATAAAAACAGACACGCTTCCCCATATATCACTTCTGATTTTTCAAAAACGAATGCCTATTATTGCATACCATAAATACTTATTACACGAAGACGAGTTACCGTTTTTTTCAGCGGGCCCGGCACCTGTGATGCTCGATGTAAAAGATGAAAAGCTAATGCTCACAATATGCTATGAAGCTCTTCAGCCGAGTCAAATGGACTTTGCAATTAATAATAATGCATCAATTTACGTGGCAAGCGTGGCCAAGACACAAAAGAACATCGAAGTTGCAGTCCCTTGTCTTTCCGACCTAGCTAGAGACAGCAAGATGTTCGTAGTTATGTCAAATTGCACGGGTTTGTGTGATAACTTTGAAGCCGCAGGCCAATCAACAGCGTTTCTAAAGGGAACAGGGAAGTCTGTAAATTTGGGTATGAAATCAGTAGGGATAATCGGTGTAGACACCAAAAAGCAAAGCCTCGTAAAGCGAATTATACCATGTTAACTAGGGCTACACGCCCTAGATTTGAAGTCTATTTTCAGAAATATTGTTCTGCAAGCTGATTGTGTATATCCGCAAAATCTATCTGTAGTTCATCAATAAAATCATGCAGTTTAGCGCCTTCAATTCTTTCGATGTTTTCAGCGTTTAAGTCTGAAATACTATGAGAAATGCGCGCAATCATTTCATCCGGTGATGGTAATTGATGAACGTACCTATCCATTGCTGATAGACACCAGTGAATTGAACGAGGAAAGTATTCATCGTATAACATAAAATTTAGTACGTCTTTTGGTAGTACTTGCACGCCCATTCGTTGGCGATACATCTGATAGGCTGATAATGAGTGTAAAACGCTGATCCACTGTATATTTTCAAAAGGTAAATCAATCTCTTGTTGACTTCTAAAGGCAGTTCGAACGTCGATAATTCGGGATGTCATGTCAGCGCGTTCCAATGCTGAACCGATACGCCAAAAATAATAACCTGAATCATGGCTCATAGTCGCTTCCATAGTGCCAAAAATCAGAAAAGTCTGGTCGACAACTTCCTCTAAACTTTTCGTTCTTCCGCGTTTACTAGTAAAACTTGATCGTGTTTCTTCTATGTGCAGGTCAAGGCGGTTAATGATTTCCCATACTTCCCGTGGCACAACATCTCTTATGGTGCGCATATTATTTCTCGCTGCGTTCACGCAGTTCAAAATTGAAGAAGGGTTTCTTTTGTCAACGGTAAGGAATTTTAAAACGTTCTTTTCTGACGCTTCCTGATAAAAATTTGAGAACTCGTCTCTGCTACCAACAATGTCAAGTACTGGCTCCCACCGGGATGAAATTCCCTTCGGCAAATCCATTAACAAAAGGTTATTTACGTTTACCAAGCGAGCAATGTTGTCAGCGCGCTCTATGTACCGTGCTGTCCAATATAGCGTTTCGGCGACTCTCGATAACATTGTTTGCTCCTTAGTATTCTTTAATCAGTTAGTCCATGATCTTTACGTGAACCGACCTTTACGTAAACCGACTCTGACTTTCCATTAAACCCTAATCAGTCAGATTCACCAATAATCACTCCACTATCCACGTATCTTTGCTACCGCCACCTTGTGATGAATTGACGACGAGAGAACCTTTTACCATTGCAACTCTGGTAAGTCCGCCCGTTGTTACGTAGGTAGAATCTCCAGAAGATAAAATAAAGGGCCTCAAATCAACATGGCGGGGACCAACGCCTTCTTCAGTAAGCGTTGGCACGGTTGAAAGACTCAATGTGGGTTGAGCTATCCAGTTTCTCGGGTCGGCTTTGACCTGTGAAAGCGTTTCGCGCTGTTGTTTTTTGGTAGAATTAGGACCGATTAACAGACCATAACCACCAGATTCATTGGCTGGTTTTATGACTAAGTCGGCGATTTTGTCACACACATAAGACAAGTCATCGGGTTGATAACAGCGGTATGTTGGTACATTTGGTAGTTTTATTTCTTCACCAAGATAGTATTTGATCATATCAGGGACATAGGTATACACGACTTTATCATCTGCTACGCCTGCACCTGGCGAATTAACCAACGCAACTTTTCCTTTTGACCAAGCGCGTAACAAGCCAGGTACGCCCAGCATTGATTCAGGATGGAATGCTTCAGGGTCCAAAAACATATCGTCAATTCTTCTATAGATGACGTCAACTCGTTTGAGCCCATCTATAGTTTTCATGTATACGCAGTCATCGTCTTCGACAGTTAAGTCTCTGCCCTCTACCAATTCGCATCCCATTTCCTGAGCAAGATATGCGTGTTCAAAATACGCACTGTTATAAATGCCAGGGGTCAATACAACAACCTCTGGTTTATCCTGTGGTCTCGGCGACATTGCCGTTAACATATTAAATAATTGCGAGGGATATTCATTGACAGGTAACACATTCAACTGTTCAAAAAGCTCAGGAAAAACTCTCTTAATGACAGAGCGGTTTTCGAGCATATACGAAACGCCTGAAGGCACACGTAAGTTATCTTCCAGCACATACATTACGCCATCACCACCGCGCACAAGATCGGAGCCGCATATATGCGCCCAAACATTATTTTTGGGTTTTATGCCGACGCACTGTTTCCTAAAATTAACGGATTTAGCCAAAAGCTCGGCCGGAAATACCTTATCTTTGACGATCTTTTGATCATGATAAACATCGTGTATAAAACAGTTTAATGCTTCAACGCGTTGAATGAGGCCTTCTTCAATTTTCTGCCACTCCTTGCGCTGAATGACTCTTGGAATAATATCTAACGGCCACGCCCTATCAATAGAGCTCCCCTCGCCGTATACGGTAAATGTAATGCCCATTTCCTTGATAACGACTTCCGCAGCCGCTTGAGAAGCATCAAGTTCTGATCGCGTGAAACTGGCAAGATAATTCATAAGATCTTGCGTGAATGGGCGACCTTTACCTTTTGTCCCCACAAACTCGTCGTAGAGTCCATCGCAAACGTACGATTGCCAATGTGAAAGCGTTACATTTTGTTTTTGCGTCTGTCGTTGCATATCCCGTTTTCCGAAAAGCTAAATCCTTGTCATGTCTACAGCAACTGAGAGTCGTTGCGAACCACCGCCAAACATAACCCCTTTAAGAGGAGTCACGTCAGAAAAATCTCGACCTACTGCAAGAACAACATGCTGTTCCTGCGGTTGAATATTATTTGTTGGGTCGAAGTCCAACCAGCCAATAGTAGGCACAAAAAGTGAAACCCATGCATGGCTTGCATCTGCGCCAACGAGTTTTTCCTGTCCTGGCGGTGGGAGGGTTTCGATATACCCACTTACGTAGCGCGCAGCGAGTCCCAAACCGCGTAGGCAGGCTATTGCCAAATGCGCAAAGTCCTGACATACGCCTTTTTTATGCTTAAATACATCAACCAATGGCGTGTTAATTGTGCTGAACTGCGAATCAAAAGCAAAGTCCTGATAAATCTTTCCCATTAACTCTTCACACGCTTCAATTATTGGACGATTCGGCGTGAACGATGTCAATGCATAATCGACCATTTGTTGGTTAGCCGTGGTCAATGAGGTGGAAATTACGTAGGGCAAGGCATCTAAATAATCATTATCAAATGGATTTGCCAGCTCTTCACGCACAGATTCCCAAGATATGTTTTTGGCAAATAGGTCATTCGCTTGTGCAGCAATGACTTCAACTTCACTGATTGCAGTTACTTCCATGACTTTGTGCTGCGTAGGCACTTCAAAGACGGTAACTATGTTTGCAAAGCGGTCACGTACCTTAACTGCGTAATCAGGCGTTGGCGTAACGATTAATTGGGTATGCAAACAAGTTTGGTTATGCAGGTTTAATGGCGTTAGACGCGCGTGATTTTGCGTCAACGATACATCTTTTGAATATTTGTAGGTGGTCTTGTGCTCAATTCTATATTTCATTCTTTCTCAGCCGCCTGTTTGTTTTCACTTTCAACTGATTCACTATCAGATGACTCAGACATCACCGCCCAAGGTCGCTTGTTGGCGACTTTTGTATGGGTAAAGAATTGCGTATTAAGTAAATCAGAAAAATGCTTCAAATCATGTCGAAGCAGTGCAGTCAAGCTGAGTAAATTGCTACGGCAACCGTTTTCTGCGCTAGCTAGCACAGTTGCATCGCTGAGGTGACAATCGGCTTTAAACTTCAGCAGTAGTTTATCGATACTGGCTAAACTGCCTAAGTGCGGTTTATCCGGTAAAAAGTTATTTAATGCCATCAACTGATCAATCTGAAAGGCAATTGACCTTGGGTATTCATATGCAAGCACGAGTAATTCTATGCCAGTTGAAACACTTTGATGCATTCGATATCGCCTTCGGTGTGTCACAGAGCTTACTTGACTTGTAAGTAGAATATCTAGGGCATAGCGTTGGTCCTCGCGGGATAATTCCTCGCCAAGCATTGTTTCCATTGAGCCAAACAAACACTTGAGTCGCTCGCAACGAATGCCCATGTCAAACATAAAATCGCCAGTGTTATTAGAAAGACTGTCGGCTAATGAGCCTCTAAAGGCCATGACCAATGAAATAATTCGGTCGATCGCAGACTGCATAACGTGAATGCTAGCGCTGGTATGCATTCTTTCTAGGCGTCGCCATTCAGTCTCGAGGTGTTCGAGTATGCGTTGACTGTCATATGAAAGCAATTCTCGCACATCTCGCGCCATCGAACAGACGGAAGAAAGCGTATTGTATAGACTTCCTGTCAGTGCTTTGTTGGTGATAGTCTCATATCCCAACTGTTTAGAAAGTGGTTTTTCTTTCGGTTTTGTATTTTTCTTTTCGGCGTTAAACGGTGCTATTAGTCGTTGATCAATTATGCCTCTTGCCAGTATTTCTAATGCATTGGTAGCACGGTAGTTTGGATACATAGTCCATTCCGTGTACCGGTCAAAAAACACGCGCAGCAATCGACAAGTATTTTCGGTTCGTTCGATAGAGGCACCAAGCCTATAAAGGTTCTCGGCAGTGCGGCTAGGAATATAGCCTTCCATCAATGCCATATCACCAGATTTTTCGGTAATTTCGGGTAGGCGAAGTTTTTCCTCGCTGATGTTGTCTGGATTAAAGCACTGCACCCACGTGTCTTTGATTTGGATACCGCTGCCGCGTCGTTTACCACCAACGGTAATGCACAAAGCTGAGGGTAAAACAGTTGTCTGTCCCTGGTGACAAAGCGCAAAACACCGAAACACCACTGGCATCTGCACCAGTTTGTCTTGATGCCAAAAAGGTACTTGCTTAAGTTTCACTTTTTGTCTGAAAAACAGGTTTTCAGTGTTTTGCTCAGACATGATTTCACTGATCTTGGCGGCGTTTGTCGCACCATCTAATTTGAGTGTCGGATCGCTGTAGCTGCGCAGTTCCAGACTTTCCAATGCGGATAAATTAACCTCGTTTGCTGCAAATGCTTGGGGCTGCTTAATGGTAAGTTGTTGACCGTGGAGAGTTTCAGAGAGTACGCTAAGTCGATTTTGAATTGCCGGGATTTGTAATAAACCACATCCATAGTTATTAAGCAGAGCGACATTTCCACTACGGATGGCATGTAATAATCCGGGAATGCCATAAATTGAATACTCTGTTTGCTCGAGTGAATCTAATGCACTGTCTTCAATCCATCTTATGACAACATCCACTTTCTTAAGGCCATTAAGAGCCTTTAGCCACAACGAGCCTTTACGTACAGTAAGATCTGTACTTTTTACCAATGTATGGCCAAGGTACGTGGCTAGATAAACTTGTTCCGAATAATATTGGTCAGTAGGCCCCTTAGTTAAAATAACCACTCTAGCATCTGGTGCATGTTGCGTCTGCGCGCTTATAGCATTGTTAACTTGCTGGAAAAAATTGGCGACGCGTTCTACGCCACATTGTCGGAATTCTTCACTCATGACGCGCCGTGAAATAATCCTATTCTCTAATAACAGACCCATACCACGAGGAAACTGACAGTGATCCTGCAATGCAAATAGCTCATTGTCTTCTGTAATACCGATATCTACAGCGAAAAAGAATAATGATGCAGGAAACTGCCGATAGTCGCTTTCTCCCTGATATTGTGGATGTGAAAACAGCTGTTTGCCGTTAATGCCATTGTTTAGCAGTAAATTTTTATCATTGACAATATCACCGAGAATATCATTAAGAAGATGTGCTCGCTGTTTGAGCCCAAAATCTATTTGTTGCCAAGTCTCAGAGTCCAGAAGATGCGGAATTGGGTCGAGCCGCCATTGACCGTTATAACTACCGTCGATGAAACCATTGCTTCTCATCAACCGCACAATTTCGCTAGAACGCGCGTGCAAGTCATCGTTTGAAAGCTGACTAAGTTGGCGGTAAAGCACTTCTTGCATAGTATTGTTGTCATGCATGTTTGCTTTATTAAGCTCACAAAATTGTGTGAACCAATTATCAGATGTCATGCTTTGTGCTGCATTACTGTCAGGCTGATTCATACGTTTGGAGCTCTTCTCATATCGAGGGTAAATGGATATTCGGGGTGCGGCACCTCGTCTTCGGGAATTTTGAATTCTTTTCCTTGCCGCCGTTGCCACTCGCGCATATCAGTATCCTCGATTGCTTCATCAGCAGGAACGAATAAATTCGGTGGTGTGTGACCATGTTCCCAAAACCTCGCTATACGCCGGCCTTCTGCTTCAAATGCATTAATTGGATAAGTTGTGAAATTTCTGCCACCTGGATGGCTTACATGATAGGTAAAGCCGCCAATAGACCGACCGCTCCACTTGTCATAGACATCAAAAACTAGTGGAGCATGTACACCAATCGTGGGATGAAGGGCCGATGGCGGCTGCCATGCTCTAAATCTGATCCCTGCAATCGCAATACTTCCCGTCGCATCATAGGTAAGCGGTACTTTACGGCCATTGCAACTTATCACGTAACGATCTTCAGTGATGTTAGTGACATTCAGTTGAACTCTTTCAAGTGAGGAATCTACAAAGCGAGAAGTGCCGGATGTCGACATTTCTTCTCCCAACACGTGCCAAGGTTCTATTGCAGTAAACAATTCGAGTTTAAGGTCGCCTATTTGCCTGCTGCCAACACGTGGAAATCTAAACTCAAAGAAGGGGTCAAACCAATCAAATCGCACACCATATCCATCAGCTTGCATTTGCTCACATACGTCTTTAATGTCCTGTTGCACAAAAAAGGGCAATAAAAACTTATCGTGTAAGGCAGTGCCCCAACGTTTTAGTTTTCTGTGATACGGTTTTTCCCAGAACCAGGCAAGCAGTGTTCGCAAAAACAGCATCTGCATCAGACTCATTTGCGCATGTGGTGGCATCTCAAACCCTCTAAACTCAACTAGGCCAAGCCTGCCAGTCGCTGAGTCAGGGCTGTATAGTTTATCGATGCAGAACTCAGACCTATGTGTATTGCCAGTGAGGTCGGTTAACAAATGGCGAAGCAACCTATCCGCTATCCACGGCTGTGCAACCTCTCCATTAGGAATCTGTGAAAACGCGATTTCTAGCTCATACAGTCGTTCATCTCTCGCCTCATCAACGCGTGGTGCTTGGCTTGTAGGACCAATAAATAAGCTGGAGAAAAGATAAGAAAGGCCAGGGTGATGCTGCCAAAACGTAATAAAACTGCGCAGCACATCGGGTCGCCTTATAAATGGGCTCTTTAACACATTGGCGCCGCCCATTGTAACGTGATTGCCACCACCGGTGCCCGTATGACGCCCATCTAGCATGAATTTTTCGGTGCCGAGCCGCGATTCTTTTGCTAATTCGTAGAGCTGCGTAACTGTATTGACCAAACTTCGCCAGTTTGACATTGGATGAATGTTGACTTCTATAACCCCTGGGTCTGGCGTTACAGCAAATTTGTTGACACGAGAATCAAAGGGTGGCGTATAGCCTTCAATGACCAGTGGTACTTTGATCGTTGCTGCTACGGTTTCCAATGCATTAAGCAACAAAGCATAGTGTTCAAATGCTTGTAGCGGCGGCATAAAAACGCACATATTACCATTGCGAATTTCGATGCACATTGCGGTCAATAAAGACGTATCACCAACGTAACCGCGTTGCTTGTTGGGCATGTTTTCAAATTTTTCAGGAATTGCGGAAGGATCTCTGTCAGGTATAAATGACGGTGAACCAATTCTCTTAAGTGGAAGGCGATAGCCCATTGGAGAATCACCAGGCGCTAGAAAGCAGTGATTACGCCTAAAAGACCATAAACAGCTCTGCCAGCCATCATAGTTTTCATCATAGGTGAGTGGGATTACGATACCTACTGGCTTATCGAGGCCACGCTCCATTTTGGCTAAGAATTGTTGTCTGGACATCGCATCCAACAATTCATCCTGTTCAGGTGCAACGTCCATTTCAACGGGCAAACTGCCCTCTTGCCACAAGTGATAAATTACATCTTCATATGCTTGCACAATAACAGACGCATCTAGCCCAAGTTTTTCGACTAGGCCGTTTGCAAGATCGCTGACTTGTGAAATCGTCGCATTGCCGGATTTCGTAGGGTCTGCAAGTAGCTTAGAATTGTCCCAAAGCGCCTGTCCATCTTTACGCCAGTAATGTGCGTATTGCCATCGAGGTAATGGTTCGCCAGGATACCATTTGCCCTGACCAAAATGGCTAAATCCGCCGCTGGTAAAAGTGTTAGTCATGCGCGTATAAATTTCAAACGCTAACGCACGTTTTTCTTCGCCATCTGCAGCCGTGTTCCATTGTTCGCTTTCCATATCGTCAATCGATACAAAAGTAGGCTCTCCACCCATGGTCAGCTCTATTCCCAATGCATCGAGTTTCTTATCAACAACATCGCCAAGTTGTTGAATACCCGACCACTGTGCATCGGTGTATGGTTTTGTTACGCGGGGCGGCTCGTGCAAACGGCGCACTTCGTTACTGTAATTTAGTGTCGATTCACACTTGTCAATGGCGCCAGTGACGGGTGCCGCGGAAGATGGTTCAGGTGTGCACGCAAGCGGAATATGTCCTTCGCCTGCAAACAAGCCTGATGTCGGATCCAAGCCAATCCAGCCTGCACCAGGAATATATACCTCGCACCAAGCGTGCAAATCGGTGAAGTCCTCTTCAGGACCGCTTGGCCCATCGATATTTTTTTCATCTGGTTTTAACTGCACCAGATATCCAGATACGAATCTTGCCGCTAATCCTAAATGACGAAATATTTGCACCAAAAGCCACGAAGAATCTCTGCAAGAACCCGATTTTAGTTTGAGGGTTTCGTCAGGCGTTTGCACTCCGGGATCGAGACGGATGTTGTAACTGATTAACTCGTATATTGCCTTATTTACGGCTACCAAAAAATCAACTGTCGGCGTTGGTTCTTTCGGCGCACATTTAGCAATTAATTTATGAACGGCATCACTCAGTTCGATTTTTTCAAGATAAGGTAAAACATCATGCAGAGTGCGCTTGTCGTATTCAAAAGGAAACTTATCTGCGCTTTCATCCAAGAAAAAATCAAATGGATTAATAACTGTTAAGTCTGCTACGACATCCACAGTGAAACTAAATTTGCGAGTCGGTTCTGGGAAAACGACCCGTGCTAGAAAGTTACCAAAGGGATCTTGTTGCCAATTAATAAAATGATTTTCTGGTTCGATTTTTAACGAGTGACTTACTACGGGAGTTCGAGAATGTGCAGCAGGGCGCAAGCGAAAAATATGCGGAGACATATTAATTGCCCTGTCATATTGATAAGCAGTATGGTGTGTGATCCCAACACGGATAGTCATAACGATTTTTTCCTAAACAATCGCTTTCTTCTAAACACAGAAGGTTGAAAAAGCAGTTGACGCATCCTTTGCAGGGCAACAACTATAATTATTATTTTTACGCCGAAATACGAATATAAATTTACTGTAGGAAAAACACAAGTCGAACGTGGGATGTGGTGTTTAAATTAACGTTTTGAAAACGCGAGAGACTTGCTTAAACATTGAGTAAATATTGGGAGATCCTGATTTTCATCAGGATGACGGAGGTTTTTTATTGGGATCGCGGTGTGATATTCGAAGAAATGACATTCTTGATTTCGCGTAATGCTGAACATTTAAGCGATAAAGCGTTTAGCGGAAGGGTATTTGCATTTAAAAGCGTGCGAGCACATGGATGTGCGAGTTCGAGCGAACATGGACGTTGCATAGCGACTTTTAAATGTAAATGTCCTGAAGTTAAAAAGCATCGCTTAAATGTTCAGCATTACGCGAAGGCGAGAATCTGCACAAACTTCTATAACAGTTACGACGTTCTTAAGACTTCAAGCCTCTAGATTCTTGACGTTTCTTATTCTCATGCTCTACCCAAACAAACGTGAGAAACATCTTCGTGGGAAGTGACATCGCCATTCCAATAGCAACAAAGGCACCGCTTATGATCATGCCTTTTACACCCATAGCATGAATTGCCTCACTGAATAAATGACAATAAACGCCGATTGCAATAAACGCTATGCCGATTATCATCACCGTTTTCATTATCAACAATACATTTTTGTTCGTCATGGTCGCTGTCACCTATAGTAGATATCGAAAAAAATTAACACTGGTAGGTAAACTTTAAGTACACTCTTAAGTTATTTTATAAAGTAGCAGGCAAGCGTATTTTTTGCCTTGATCTGCGTCAGTCAAGTGATAAATGAACATCGATATCAGGTAAGTGTTTCAGTATTTTGTATCTAGTGAAAATGTGAAGAAATAAAGTTAGGCACTTACACCTGGCAATAACAGCCATCAGCTTCGGTCTCGATGATGGAGTGCAGTGAGTGTGAATCTTGAGGTGTTGAAGTCAGTTGATTTTGATCTCGAGACGAAAGCCATAATGCCAGTTGTTCATCGATCATACCTGAGGTTGAAAAACAGCCTTTTCCTCTTGAATAAGGCCCAAAGTATATCAAGTTTTTCTGTTCATCAAAGGCGATAACGGTTGGCGTAGATGGGATTATTTCTTTATATGGGTCAATGTCTTCAACATTAATTGATATCGTTGCAAAATTATTATCAATGCCCCATTGATCGAGGGATTGCTGATGTGGTTTGGCGAGTAATTCGCAAAAACAGTCACCTTGCGCTATGTGAAAAATATAACCTTCTGGTTGTTTAGTTTGATAAGCTAAATCACTAAATTCTTTGAGTCGGTCGAGAAGTTGCGATTCAAAATTGGTGTCCATCGCTGCTTGGTTGAGTTTTAGCTCGGGGTCAAACGCTTTGGCTGTTTGAGTACCAACCCATATTATCAGTACAGAACAGATTAGGAGCCACAAAAGCACAATAAACCACAGTGTGTTTTGATTCATTTATCTCTACATGGCTCTAATACATGCATCACAGTAAAAGTTACAACGACTACAGCTATCTTTACTTTCATTTGTACTTCAAAACGATATTTATAAAACCTATGCAATCTCAAATTGTTGTAGTTGTTTTCTAAGTTCGCTTGTTAACTGGTTAAGTTGTTCAACCTCTCCTTTAAGAGTTTTGACCTGATCGCGTTCTTCTATAAAAAGGTTGTCCAGTTGCTGCGTTGACTGATTAATGATTTGAGAAGTTTCTGCTTGTTGGGTTGCAGACTGTGTTACATCGGTTACGTTGCTATTCACTTGGTTGATGCTATTGAATACGTTCGACATGTTGCTTGTTGCAGTATGTGAAGAATCCATAGCAAGCTCTACAGTTTTAACACACTCGTTCATATTGTTAACGGAATTCTTAGCGCTCTCAGTCAATAAAGACGTGATCGATTCTATTTCCTCCGCGCTTTCTTTTGACTTTATGGCGAGGTTTCGGACTTCGTCTGCTACAACAGCGAATCCTCTGCCGTGTTCCCCTGCCCGAGCTGATTCGATGGCCGCATTTAGTGCAAGCAAATTGGTTTGTTCTGCAATTGTTTTAATAGACTGCATTACATCGCTTATGTTTTGGCATTTTTCACTCAATTCGCCAATGGCATTTGATGTTGTTTCCAAGGTCACCTTAAGATGAGAGATGCTACCAGAGCTGCTTTCAATGGCCGATCTTGCATCTTGTGTACTTTGTCTGGCGCCATCGGCTAGCGTATTGGTGTTCTGTGATAGGTCGGCTACACTGGCAATGCTGCTAGTGATACTGCGTATAGACTCCGTTATTGCGCTTATTTGCGTATTTTGATTCTCAACTGTTGAGTCTAATGCGAAAGAGGAATTTTGAACTTCATTCGAAATATTCAGAAGTTCGTCACCCACTTTTGTGGTGCGAAGGACAAGTGCTTTTACCATTACCATCATATCAGTGAATGCCTTCAGCTCTTCCTTTTCCGTTGCGAAATTTTGGTTGAGGTCTAGGCGACCGTCGCTTTTGACGATCTGATTAATGGATTGATTGATTTCATTTGCGACGCTAAATTCTTTATTAGCTCTATGTGCCATTACAGACAAAATTGCACACTCTGTGACAGCGAACGCTGCATGAATAACCAAGAGTAAAAAGGCTGGCTTGGCATCTTCAAAAACCACTATGCCGCCACCATATGTCTGCGCAACAAAGCCTGCTACGTGATGAATAGCGATAACAAGGGTTCCTGTTATTATAATTTTCCAATCCCTAAACACGGTTAGGAAGGCAAGCATTACAAATACGGCAAAATGCATTTCAGTCATTCCCATCGTCTGCTGAATAAGCAAAGCCGCGAGCAGTTGTGTACCAATTGCAACAGCATGTCTACTTACTGCTGATTCTGGCTGGAGTCGCCCTAAAATAAGGGGAACGCTCGCCACTAATACACCTATGACGAGGCCTAAAACGAGTGTGTCGGTAAAAAAACCGATTGCAATAGACATCGCCACTTGGAATATAAGGATAAAAGCAAAGAGATTATGATTTCGTATCGCCTCATTGCCGACTGTAGATGAATTGGGTGCGTCAGTTTGCATAATTGGCCTTTTAAACATCTTCCAGATGATATTCACCTGTGAATTTCCGCTAGACCTTCTGTATCGGCTCAGAGAATGTGGGGTTTAGGGTTTGCCTAAAAAAATCGTTATTTAAACGTGATGAGTGCTGTAGTAGGGCTTAGATGGTGCCGCAGACGACGTTATTACGCCCTTTTTGTTTGGCTAAATACATTGATTCGTCTGCGATTTTTAGAGCGTCTGTTACGCTAATGTCACCATGGTGAGATATTAAACCAATGCTGAGTGTTACGGCAATTCGTTCGGCACCATCATAAACGTGGCTATCGGCGATGCTTTTACGTATCCTTTCGCATACAATTTTAGCCTGGACTATGCCAGTAGTACTCATTAGTAATAGAAACTCTTCACCGCCCATCCGGAACAAATAATCAGTTTCTCGCATATTATTATTGATGATGTCAACCACATGCTTAAGCACTTTATCGCCAAATAAATGCCCGTATCTATCATTGATTTTCTTGAAGTGGTCTAAGTCCATCAGCGCCATCGACAATGGTTGGCCACTGCGACCTGTACGTTTCAACTCGGTATTGTAGCTTTGATAAAAAGCACGTCGGTTCAGAGCTCCAGTAAGCGGATCTTCAATTGATATTCGCTTTAACTTTTCATTTGCTTCTTGCAGTTTCTCAGTTCGTTCTGCGACGATATGTTCGAGTGAATTATTAAGTTCGTCAATTTCATTTTTAGTTCGAACAGCTTCGGTCACGTCTTGTTGTACACCGACAAAGTTAACGAGCTTACCGTCTCGAAAAATTGGCGTAATGACAAGGTGATTCCAATACGGTGTTTTGTCTTTTGTATAGTTAAGGAGGGTACAGTCAACTTCTTTCCCATTGTTCAACGCATCCCGTATTTCCTGCACGGTTTTTTGGTCTGTTTTCTTACCTTGCAAAAACGGCCTTAAGCTTTGGCCTTTTATTTCTGAAGTGGCAAAACCCGTTAGCTCTTCAAACCCTTGGTTAGCGTACAAGACGCGTCTCTTTGCATCTGTGACAATGAGACCTAAGTGTGTCGACTCAAATGCACTTGCCATAACGTTTCTTTCATGGTTCAACTGCTCAGCCTTGGTTACATCCTGAATCAGACCAAATATGGCACTGACGTTACCCTGATTATCAGCAATTGCATTACTTGCAACAATGACATTTCTAACTTCTCCGTCAGGTCTGACAATTCTTAATCGACCTTGCCACTCTCTGCCAGTCTGCATGACTTGATTGATCGAGTTTTTAGCAAGCGCAAGATCTTCAGTATGATAAAAGTTTAATGCTGATGCTAGTTCTGGATGGTATTCATTTCGCGAAACGCCGTGTAATGTAAATACCTCATCAGACCACACTAGCTTGTTTTCTGAGATCCTAAAATACCAATGCCCAATTAACGAGATTCCAGTTGCTTTATTCGTTAGTTTCTCAATTTGTTCACGAATTTGCTCATCAAAATGCGTTTGTGAGATGTCTTGTGCGACCAAGTAACATGTATCGTTTTGGAGACGACCTGTAAATTGCAAAACAGTAGCGGGTTTTTCGAGTAAGCGAGCTTTAAATGAAATATGACTTTCATTGTTAGCAATCATGATTTCGATTAGCGCCTGTGCGTTGGCGGCATCATCTTTTTGCAAAAAGTCGTATATGATATGCTCTTGCATTTCAGGCATAGTGTTGCTCTTCAGCAACGCCCACAGAGCATCCGAAATATTAACAATAGTGCCGTCAGCACTTATCTCACACAGCATCAGCTGAGGAAAATTTAACAAAAATTGGGCTTCGGATTTTTCCACGATATTACCCGCATCAAACAGTGCCTGCTTCATTAGGCGTATCGACCAAATCAATCTCATAACTTCATTCGCAAACTTCGGACATGCGCAGCACGACAACGATGAAATTTTTTTGTTTGGCCGAATTATTAAATATAGTTCAATACCACGCTTCGTGGTAGTTGTCGAAACTATTGGGATGAATTAGAGTCTGCAAAAACCGTACCTACAGTGAGGTTATTCAACATGCTGCCAGCACAGCATTTATTGTGAGGCTCGACCTTAATGAACTCAGTTTGATAAGAAAGGACATGGAAACGCCTAATTTGCTGTTAAGCCGCCATTGTCCAAAAAGGTTTTTATTGTGTCACGGTAGTTTCTACTGACCTTAATCTTTTGATCTTGTTGTAGGATCAGGAAAAACTCACCTTTGGTGTGTGGTATAACTTTTTCTACGTATTGCAAATTTACAATTGTTGAACGATGGACGCGTTTGAACGTATTGCTGTCGAGCTGCCCAAGTAGTTCTTTAAGAGTGCTTCGTTTAATGTAAGTCTCACCGTTTGCGTGTAGGCAAACATAATCACCAGCAGCATCTAGCCAAGCAATATCACTTTGATCAAGGAGAACAATCTCGTCGCGTTCTTTAATAACGATCTTTCGTTGATTAACATCGTTAGACCAAATAGTGGTAGGCGCTTCGTCTTCTCGTCCGTTGTGTTTTCGTATTTCGCCAATCGCGCCAATAATGCCAGACTTATTCGATGGCGTCTCTGAACTGGACATGCGTTCTACGGCTCTGCTTATAGCGCGCTCTATTCGCTCTTGATCAATGGGTTTTACAATATAATCAACTGCATAGAGGTCAAATGCGTCGATGGCATATCGTTCGAAGGCCGTGGTAAAAACGATCAATGGTGTTTCGTCATCTTGAAGCCGTTTGACGACACTTAATCCATCAATACCGGGCATTTGAATATCCATAAACATCACATCCGGAGAGTGAGTAAGCGCGGCATCAATTGCTTCCCTGCCATTTTTACATTCTGCAACGATTTCAACTACACCGGTTTTTTGCAACTTGGATCTTAGCAAACCAAGTGCTAGCGGTTCATCGTCGACTATTGCGACTCGTAATGCCATAAAACTCTCTATGCCGTGCGTTTTTTCGTAATTTGACTACTCTCGTCAAATTCCAAAGGGATAGTAATTGTGGTTTTTAAACCGCCTAAATTCGATGTACTTAATGCCACGTCAAAACTTCTCCCATACAGGATATTTAGACGTTGATTAGTATTCTTCATACCGACGCCGGTATCGAACAAGTCAACGACTGATGATTTGTCGATTGATTTCCCTGGTCCACTATCTTCAATCGTTAACTGTAATTGGTTATTTTTTGAAGCTGAGCAAATCGATATAGTGCCGCCCAGCTCATTTTTGGATATTGCGTGTTTCATACAATTTTCAATTAACGGCTGTAGCAGTAAGCTCGGAACCAATGCTTGAAGGGATGCATCGTCTAAATCAAATTTTATTTGCAGTCGATCTTCAAAACGCGTTTTTTCTATGCGTAAATACATCCAGAGCGTATCTATCTCGTGTTCAAGCGTCACTTTTCCGTCGGGCATATTCTCCAGCGAAAAACGCAAGAAGTGTGAAAGATTGACCGTCATTGTCTGCGCTTTTTCGTTTTCTTGAACTTCGACGAGCGCGTTGATCGCATTTAACGTATTGCATAGAAAATGCGGATTCAACTGGTATCGCAGCATCTCAAGTTGCGCATCTTTAGCTGCAGCTTGTGCTTCCATATGTTTAATCTGAGATTGACGTGCTTTTGCCTCTGCAATCAACATGTCTTTATTTTTTTCTTGCAGCAGGCGGTAATATTGAATGCCGTAAAACAGCGCGGTCCAACTAATGAAAATGAAAATGCTTGAGAAATACCAGCCACCAAACTCTTGCCATATGTGCGTTTCTTTTGTACTAAATTCAAACACATACATTCTTCCTATCGTCCACAGCATAGCAATGCCAGCTACCAGTACAATGTTTAATAACGATTTGAGAATTAAGTTAGAGTGCCATAGATAGATGATTGCACGTTGCAATGCTATGGAAAAGAGCAAACCAAGAAGCGACTGAATTAAAACGGGTACTGTATAAATAATGTTAGGCTGGCTGTACCACAGTGTAAGCGTGAAGAAGTTTACAATACAAAGAAACCCCCAAAAGGCGACTTGCCAATATCGCATGCTGGCGTAGTTTGCCAAAAAGTTGTTTTGGTCCTGAAGGTTCTGGAACATAAAATCGCCAGTCAGTTGCGTGAGCGGTGCTCCTTTTTCGCCACTTGTTTTCATTTTTATAACCTATGCTTCACTTATTATCAACCTGACAGTTAGGGCGGATTGAGCTCTGCGGTACGAATTTTGTTCTATCCAAGGACACTACACCCTAATTATTGTCAGCATTAATTTTTTTTAATGTTAAGACCTTCCTTCTCCATTTCTGTTCAATCTCAGTGCTGCTGCAATCATCAAATATCCCTTTCGACAGATTAAAAAATCGAAACTACCGGCTTTGGCGTGCGGTTTTCACGATAAATACCCCAGTGTTTCTCTGGCTCTAACGGATCAGGCGAGCCTTTCCAAGATTCATCGAACGCTTCAAATAAAAATACCGTTATTTTGCTCTTTTTACTCCAATGCAGTAGGTCTTTGCAGTACGCTGCCTGCCACGCTTCATTTGCGTATTCAGCTGGGAATCCTCTGCCGTTGGCATTTGAAGTCCAGCCAGCCTCGGTAATTAAAACGAGTTTGTCTGAAAATCTTTTTTTGACGCTCTGGTAATTCTGATTGGTGTAATCCAGCGCATTGAGTAAGTCGACAGATTCCCACAGTGGGTATGTATGCAACGAAATAAAATCCACAATCTCGGCCAGTTGATCCAAGCTGCCGTTCATCCAAGGGACATAATTTTCGCAAAATGTAACGGGTAAATTGGTCATTTGCTTCAAGGTAGACGCGAAGTGTACCAGTCTTTCTAGCGGTACTTTATGGTCAGTCCAATCTACGAAAGCTTCGTTGCCGATTGAGATCCCGCAAAGCTTTGATTTATATCGGTTAAGTAAGTATACGGCGCGTTGTAATTCATCATCATTGTACTGACGATTAGTGGATAATTTTTCTTCTGAATAGTGCGCACCCCACGGACATCCAGGGTTACTTTGCTCTGCAGCCAAATCCATGCCTAAAAGCACTTTAAACGGAAGCCTTTCTCTGCGAATAACTTCCAGTACAATTTGGGCGTGCGGACCTGCGTCGTACATGCGAAGGTAGTGAAAGTTTCCTTCTAAAATTTTGAGATCTTCTAACACTTGCGAGTAAGACGGGTAAATGTGTAAACCCGGGTTTTGTCCGGGCCGGTAACCTGAATAGCAGATAGCTGAATTCACATCAAACATAGAAAAACTCCAACATAATCTATCTCCTCAAACAACATCTGTATCAATAGAACTTAGGTATACCACTCTTGTCCCATAAGCCCCAGAAAGCGCCTACATCACCTTCATCTTCTACCTTCCATTCTTCATCAAACGAGGAAAAGTAAAATAGAGGTATATCAAACGCCTTAGTCCAAGTCGCCGCTTGCACAAAATATTTCATTGCGTTTTTTTCAGACGGCTCAGCCAGACCTGTTGCTGTGCCTTGATTTGGCCATCCCGTCTCGCTAATGATAACGGGTTTACCATTTGCTACTGCACTGGCGCGGTAATACATATCCTTCATATAGACATGCGCATGATCGATGCTGTAACCCTCCCAAAAGGGGTAGCAATTAGTAAAAATCACATCGCAAGCGTCTGCAACTTTAGGGAAGTTTTCAAATAAGTAGTAGGCGTCTACATACCCTACAGGAATATCAGGGACTGCTTCTTTTACTTGCTGCAAATATGCGACAAGCTGATCGTCAGACATTTCCTCACGCAGCATGACTTCGTTTCCGACGGCGAGAAGGTCAATGACCCCCTCTTTTGCCATGGCGATGGCGGTCTCAATTTCTTCTGCATTCTTTTCGTGATCGCCATCTAGCCAAACGCCCACCATTGTGCGTAAACCAAGAGATTTTGCGATACTCGGTATAAGCTCGTTTCCTTGCGATACAGAAAATGTTCTGACCCATTTAAAATAAGGCGATATGACAGAGAGTCGTTCTTTAATCTGCTTCGGATCTAAGTCATCTCCAGGGCCTTGATCTTCGGTGTATGGACTGAAGCAGATCCCATGTAAGCCATCTTCGATCAGTGCTTTAACCTGTTCTGGTAACGATGTTTCTGGGTTGTAAAATTGCTGCGAACGACGTCTGTATTTTTCATTTAGTCTCGACATTTATGTATATCCTTAATCTACCGCGCAAATGTTCGATGCTGGTATATTGACCAGTAAAGACGTAATGTCACCATTGCGATTAAATATTTTTTCGCTGATGTTTTGACAAAGAGATGATGAGTTGAATGTTTTTGTGTCGCCCTCTGCAAATTTTACCGTGATGCTTATCTCGTCACTGTCATCCAACACGTAAATGATAGGTATTTGGCACCACGTAAACGCCAAACTATGCGCAGGTGTCACTATCATGTCAGCTTCTTCGTGAAGGTCGATAAAATGGAACTCTGCTGCGCCACCAACAAATTCGCGTTTGCGCAGTAAAATTGGTTCAAATCTGATTTGACCATTTTCTACTACACAGCCTAACTCTCCAAATCGAGCAATAAGCTCCTCTTTTACTTGGCCCGTCATCCCCGGTTGCTGTGCACCTGCATGTTTGGGTGTATGTGAATATGGGTCGGTTGGAAAAGCACCATATTCTTCAGGTTGCTTGTTAAATCCAATGCCTTCTCGGACTCTATAATAATAGCCAATCAGTGAGTCTGTTTCGGGTGCGTTATTGCGGTGTGCGTCAATAGCGACCTCTTGCGCAGCCAACAATAGTTTTGCAACCATATGCCAATAAACGCAACCAAGTCCTTCAAAACCGAACATGCCGCCGCTTCGACCCGTGAACTCAGCATGCTTAAACACAACCTCATAGGTGTTAAGTAAAGTCGACTTGATCTCATCCGTTGCCAAATTTGCATAATCCGCTTTGATGTCAGGCCACATATTTTCGATTTCTTTTGCGTTAAAAATGGAACTCGCAAACCGCAGCGCTTCGTTATCTGCTTGCACAAGTCGATAGTCGTTTTGCGCTAGCATTTCAGCTATTAATGGTTCACTGCGCAGTGAGCCATCTGAGATGATATTTTTATGCATAAAGCCTTGCTGTTCTCTATCTGGATACAGCATGAACGTGCCTATATCTTCTCGATAGATATCACTTTTAAACAGCGCAGCGAGTATATGCTCAGCTTGCTCATAGCTTAATGCGCCTGAACTTAGGGCAGCGACCTGTCCTTCTAACATCTCATAAAGGTGCGTTACGCGAAGCTCATCTTTAGAAATGTGTAAGATATTGTACGCGTGATACATGCCCGAAGGCGTTTGATTGTGTTGAATGCTATGCCAAATGAGGTCTCTCGCTGCCTGTAACATAGTCTGTAGCGCTGTGATCTCGACCGAAGATAGACTAAAGTTACCGTCGTGTTGATACACTTTACCTCTGTATTGTGATGCTGCAGAGCCAGCCTTCTTAAGATAGTCGAGTTGAAGCGAGGAGCTTACCTTCTTATCAGTCAAGGCACTTTGGGTTTGGGTAAGCGCTATTGAAGTGGCATTAAACCAATCTGCTACTTCGGACGTCATTTCAGTGGTATTGGTGTTCTTGGCAAGTCTTTCTAGAAGTTTCTGTAAGAAGGCAACATAACGGTTCATGTAATAAAGCGTTACCATGGATAAACCTTGACCGACCAATGCATTGTTTGCATCATTCCACTCAGGACGCTGTGTATTGAGCCAAATACCGCCGTCAACTACCATATTGCTCAGCTTTGTTAGCAGAGTTACCACAAGCTTTTCAAGTAAATTGACTTGATAGACCTCATTGTTTGCGTCTAACACTAACTTGGCATCAGCACCGAGATGTTGCTCTAGCTGCTCAATTTTATCGGCAAGTGCTTGATCGTAATCTACCGTCTCCTTGGGGTTTAGACACAGTGAGTCGAAGTCACGAATCCGGTACGGAACGTTTGCGTAAGCATAAATGGGTTGCATCAACACGTCTGCAAGCTCGTCAGGTAAGAACTTATCCGATACTTCCAAGAGTTTTTGTAAATAAATGATCTGGTGATCACCCCAATAACCAATATAACTCCAAGGGTCATCAGGCTCTTCTACTTCCCAATCGATGCCTTGTTTGGTAATGCGGTAAGGATTGTAGCCGTCCATAGTGGATGCGTTTACAAATTTTGCAATGACGGATCCGATGAAATTGGGATAGCTTAACGTAAGTGCTTCCCAGTTCTGGAAGATATCGCGCCAATTGCCTTGATAGGATAGCAATGGTTGACCCAAATCATCTTTTAATTCAATCGCAAACTGATTCCATGGCCGACTCGGATCGCCATGCCGTCTGCCAAACGTAATAGGCAGGTATTCATTAACGAGCCTGATGAGTTGTTTGTTACCAGAATCGAATGCTTTTCGTTTCAGTTCTGTCACTTCCATGAATGGTTCAAGACCGTCAAACCAATGTGACACGTGTTGCAACAACGGTTTGTTAAAATGCCCAATGGTATATTTTAAGTCACCCGTATTAATCTGATATTGGTTAGCGAAATAGCCGCCACGAAGGACATTAAACAGTGTGTTTGCATAGTGATGTAGGCTTACCTCTCTTTCAGCGGTAAGCTGATGACCATCGGCAACACCCATAATTCTGCGTAAGTTCACGCTCCCTGCAGTAACATCCGCTTCAAGTGCCTCGTAAAGACTATCAGCATTTTTAAGTCGTTCATTTAAGTGACCAATTTGTGTTTGGTCTTGTTCGATATTGGCGAATATGTACCACGACTTTGCTTCGCCTAGCGACAAATCAATCTTATGATTGATTAAATAAGCACCTCTTACGCCTCTGGAATGGGGGCTTGATGACAACGGCCTGTCCAACTTAAATGCCCTTAAGTCACTCGCGTTTAACAAAATCGATGGTGAATCCAAACCTACAGACGCAACAGTTGTTGCACGCAATGCTTCAGCTGGCTCCGCTCTATCAGTGATAGCGGAATATAGCGAATATAAAGCAAGACCATTTTTCTGATTCACTTCGTTGAATTTGTATGCATCAACCAAGTTACTCGAAACAGTCTGCGTAAATCTTGGTGCGCCAGCGGGGAGTATGTTTATTAAACCGTCGACGATATCAAGTTCCACATGTTCGCTGTCATGGTATGTAATCGAGGATTTACGAACAATGCCAAACGCGTCCGAAAACTGCCATTCGTACGAAAATGTTAGGCCAAGATTATGGTTTACCTCTTCAAAGCACAGTTTATTACCAAGGGCGTTTTTATAAAGGTTGCGCTCGATGTCATATATTCCATCAAGTTCAAGGTTGAAGGGTTCCCATAAGGCACTTTCGTTGCCTTT
Source organism: Glaciecola sp. UBA2563 (assembly GCA_002340325.1). Classification (GTDB taxonomy): domain Bacteria; phylum Pseudomonadota; class Gammaproteobacteria; order Enterobacterales; family Alteromonadaceae; genus Glaciecola. The sequence goes on from DDLV01000057.1 coordinate 40,576, forward strand.
TTTGCACCGGATGACGGTCTTAGCGCCTGACGTGGATGCTGTGTCGTAGATTTTATCGACGCATTGATAAGGGAATAGGGATGTTTCAGGTGATACTCTCCCAGCGGTAACACCGCCTTGAGAACCTGCGAACAGCCAGTGGTCCTGGTCGGAAACTAAACTAATAAAAAACGCTGGCATGTGGTCGACGTTTTGGATTTTGTAGTATTCCTCACCGTCCCGTCGCGTCATCTCGCCAGAGACAGTGGATCCAGAAATATGATTTCCGGCGTTAACTTCTGCGGGGACAGTGTCGCCAGAAATTTGTTGAGTGTATGACATAAGCTAGCCTCTTGCGGTAGTCGTGCTTTTTATTTTTAGTTTTATTGCATCAATACTCGCATTGTGTGTTTATTCTAAGAAGCGAAAATAAACCAATGTTGCTATATCACAACTCAAACTAGACAGAATGGGCGTATTTTGCGACTAGATGAGCGTTTATATGTAAAAAAAATTTAAATGTTTGTTTAGTATATTGTTACAGGTAGAGTGCATGATCGTAATATCATGAGAATAGTTCGAACTACGGATTATCGGTTCTAAGGCAAGGTTATTTTCTTTGTTCAGCCTCAGAACGTTTTTGTGTGTATCAGATTGAGAGCAGAATCTAAAATGAGATTAAATAAGATTATCGTTGTTTCCCTTTTACTTCCTTTCACATTATCGTGTGCGACTGCCGTTCAGGAAGCACCTGTCGATGATAATCTTATAGCTTACCCTTACTATACCGGCGAGTATGAAGGATTTACGTTACTCTTCGATGAGCGTTTCGATGAGTTTAATCACGATGTATGGAAAAGAGGTGACGGTGCAGTAGGTGGTGAAGCTTATTGTCGTTTCCAACCACAGGGTGTTCAAATCAATAATGGCATCTTGGAATTAGTCATCCGAGAGGAAGCGATAGAACCTAGCTGGTCTGAAGATCATCAGCAAATGAAAGGTCCATATAAGTACTCTTGCGGTGAAATACGAACAAAACTCACAAAAAAAATTAAATACGGTCGTATAGAAACACGTATGAAAGCCCCAGCCAGAGAAACAGCATCGGGTTACATATCTTCTCTTTTCACTTATGTGAACAATATTGACCCAAGCGGCTCTACAGATAAACAGAGCGAATGGGAAGAAATTGACATTGAACTTGAAGGAGGGCGGCCAGACAAGTTCCAAGCGAATCTCATTTATGGTCAGAATACTTGGGAATGGTGGCGTACGCGTGAATTCGGTGCTTGGGAAGACAAGATAGAAGTTGGCCCGGTAGATGAGTGGCGTATATTTGCCTTAGAGTGGGTTCCAGATGCTATTCGTTGGTACGTGGATGGCGAGTTAGTAAAGACGCTTTCGCAAGACGATATCGATTGTGTTCCTGAGTGCATCGACCCTCAAAAGCAATCAACACCAATCCCAGATAATCTGACCAAAGTCATTATGAATTTCTGGATACCGGTGGATGCCATTCAAGATACTTTTGGCGGCAACAAAAAAGACAATCGATACCCAATGAAAACTGAATATGATTGGTTTCGCTATTATCAGTTAGACAGTCATCCAATGGAGGATTGGTGATGGACGTATACTTGTTTAAGTGTCGCTTGAATAAGCATCGCTCATTTGAAGGCAGGAATAAGTAATTTGAAAGTCGCTATAAACCCATCCCTGGGCGCTCTGCGAATTTAGTTCGCGCTGTGCAGCAGATGAATTCGAAG
>DDLV01000122.1 GCA_002340325.1 Glaciecola sp. UBA2563
AAATAGGCTTGTAAGTTTTTCTATTGGGGGCAAACACGCTTCTGCATTTGCCAGTGTTTCCCTGCCAAGTTCAGACACCGTACATCCGGTATTTATGGCTTGTAAACACTGCAAGAGGGGTAAACGCGTAGGTTCGTGCATGCGTGCAAACGACGTCGCAACGATGTCTAGCTGAAGGGTGTCAGCGAGTGATTCACACATCATGAGGTAACTGTCTTCATTCGCGGTTAGCCAGCGTTTAACGCATAAAAACAATCGATCTTTATAATGTTTGAGTAGCCACCTGCCCCACTCTTCGTTGTCTTTAGATGGGAGATTTTCTGAGGGTAACCAGAGACAAAAACAGTGTTTGATAGTCTTGAGATCCCACTGAGTCAACTCATACTGGCCTTTTTCTGCGCGCCTTCGCGCATTACTAATAATACGACAACACTCACTGTATGCTTGACGATTGGGGCAAAGTAATACCAGCGTCTGGCTTTGGATTCTGAACAAACTGCCTACAATGAGTTTGATTGGCAGGTGATGACCTTTGATTTCCGTATAGGCACGCACTACCCCTGCCATAGAGCACTCATCTGTAATGGCAATGGCCTGATACCCTAAAAAATAAGCATGCCTGACCAACTCTTCAGGATGTGAAGCCGCATGTAAAAAAGAAAAGTTTGACTGACAAACGAGCTCAGCAAAGCTGTTGCAAGGTTGTGATGGCATCACCATATTAAAACCATCACTTTAAACAAAAAAACCATGCACATACCATTGGTGATCAGGCGTTTTAAAAATCCACAGCTGTTGCCCCTTCTCATCCTCGCCGATGAAATAATCACGTGTTATCTCATCATCATCCCACCATCCACTGACGACTCTTTCAGGTCCTTTTATAACCGTAACCTCTGCAACAAGCGGCTGCGGTTGAGGTAGCAATATGCCGGGCCTATCCACTTGTAATGATACGTCTAGCTGCGCTTTTGTTTTGTCTATTGAACACACCCTTGAGGCATACTCAGGACGAAAGTCACTATGAAACTGTACATTAGCCACTTTGCTCTCGCCTAACCGACTCACGAGGCGTGAAATCAGCGATAAGCCTGCAATGTGCTGCGATTTTTTTGTGAACAGATCGTCATTGGCAATAGGCGTCACTTCGTATTTTAAACAATGCATTTCAATCGCATGTGTCGGTGATGTGAGCTGCACACGCTCTAATTTGAGAGCAATAATATCAAGCCATTCTTCCTGGCGATAAATAGGCAATGCACTGGTAAATTCAAGCTTCATAGGCGCTTTTTCGCGTAGGTATAAATCGATGCCAATGTGCATACTTCGCGCATTACGTACATACAAAAACTGTTCAAGCTTGTGCAGTGAACGTTTGATGACCACCAGTAATTTTTCAGTATTTTCTATTTCATAAAGCAGTTCCAAATAATCATGAAACTCACTTGCAGGTTGGTAAAACTTCACTTGAGCTGGTGCCTGTCCACGCAATTCATTGACAATTTTCATACTGTGGCGCGATACGCGATTCGCCACTTCTGCGATGGGTACCTTTGACAACTGTTCAAACGTGCGAATACCAATGCGCTCTAGCTTGTCTATATCTTTGTGGTCCATATCTGAAATGGCTAAACGACACGCTGCAAGTTGTTGATGTATCGTTTTTCGCTCTGTTGTGATCACGCGTTTTCCGTGCAACGCAAGTAACTTTGCCGCTTGAATAGAATAGGCGCATGCGGCGTGATATTGGACGTCAAAATCCGCTAAGCAGTATTGCAAAATACGCCAGTAATTCTCGAGGTTTTGATATAAGTGCAGCATTCTCTGCACGCGTATTATCAGCCCTTGCGGCGGCGCTAGTGCAATATCAGAGGTAAGCATATACAAGCGTTGTGCAATCTGCTCGATACCGTTTTCTTCCACACCCGGGTTGTATTCATGTAGCTGTAAATCGCTGTGTAAAAGGCTCGCTTTCGCCAAGCCCATGCCAGTGCGCAAGCCTCTATCGAATGCAACTTGATTCACTTGCACCAACTGATTGCTGGCACTTTGATAAATCGCAATCGCCTGCTGCTGCGCCTGTTTGTGCGCGTGCGACTGATCGTTAAGTACCGAGCGCTCAATACTATCGAGCTGTAATGTCGGAAAATATAGATAAAGCCAAAGTGACTGTGAATCAAACTGCATCAGAATATCTCTCGCCTTGTTAACACTACAATCAGTGACTAAAACTATGCTCGTCATCGACTGTGCAGATTAACGACATCTGCCTGTGCGATACGCTGTCGCTGTTTGGCGCGAAAGCGTTGTCGACAATGTAAAGGGAGAGGTAATTTGACAGGTGCCTTGGCCCACCCGTGTTTTTGTTTATTTATGTTGACGTTAACTTGTTCCCCATTGCGCTGTAATGTCAGAGAAAGATTCAACGGCAAGTTAGTGCGCATATGCTCACTATTATCAAACCAAATACAGTAGCTTTTCCCTTGTTGAGCAGCGATTTCTAATTTGCGTATCTGTAAGTGGGTAAGTGATTTGTGCCACATAAATATCCCTGCGCAAGCACCGCTTTTAACGCATTGTTCAGTGGCCCATAACGCCTCCTCATCCGAGGTTTTGTGTATCACCAAAAGACGTGCCAGATCAACGTTGTGATTGAGCAAAAACTCCGCATTCACATTACCAGGAGGAGATACAATCACCCAAAACCGATGACGTTGATCACTGTCCTGTTGCTGGATAATCTTTAATAACAGCTGGAATTCACCACAGCCTAATTTACTTTGGACATGTATCATACCTGCGCGCGGAAAACCGGCGTTAAGCGCCTGATCAAGCGTGGCAAACCCAGTGCTAGTTGGCTTTTGTTGTTCTTGTTGTTTAGCACTTGTGGCCGACCACACCCATTGCTTATTTTGTAGCTCGTGCAAAATAGGATTCATCGCAACCTCAAAATACTGTATATTTGTACAGTATAAATATTTTGCACATTTGATCAATCCTAGATGCGCAAATTTTTTATATCACCCAGATGTAATTCATGTAATATGAGATATATTGGATCTGTAATACGACAGTCTTACATAGATTTTGGAGCTTCCATGTCTGAAAACCCGTCAATAAACACCCCGACAAAAAAAATAACTATCAATGATCGAGAATACGATATCGATGTCCCTGAAAACATGCCTCTGTTATGGTTTCTAAGAGACCGGCTGGAACTCACCGGCACTAAGTTTGGCTGCGGCAAAGCATTGTGCGGTGCTTGCACAGTGCATGTCGATGGCGAAGCAACACGTTCTTGCGTAATCCCTGTAGGCGCACTTGCTGGCAGAAGCATTACTACCATAGAAGGGTTATCAGATAGTGACGAACATCCGCTGCAAAAAGCATGGCTGGAAGTAGGCGTACCGCAATGTGGCTACTGCCAAGCCGGTCAAATTATGAATGCTGCAAGTTTACTCAAGCGCAATACGTCCCCAAGTGAACAGGAAATCGAGACCGCGATGCAAGGCAACATATGTCGATGCGGCACGTACCAGAGGATTAAAAAAGCGATTAGTGTAGCCGCCGATGAACTTGCCAAGGAGGTATCGTAATGCGCCCAGATATCGAAGGTTTTTTAAAAGCAGAAAGAACAAGACAAGCAGAAGCGCTTGAACAGACAACGCTACAATTAAGTCTTGATAGAAGACAATTCCTTAAAGTCTCAGGCCTTGCCGCAGGTGGTTTGTTCGTTGGCGTGTCACTGCCCAACACCTCTATAGCTGACACCAAAGCAACGGTATTTAATCCTAACGCGTTTATCCATTTACAAGAAAACGGCGATGTACTGATTTATTGTGGGCGCTGCGAAATGGGCCAAGGTATCAGCACAGCCTTACCATCTGTCGTTGCCGATGAGATGGAAGCTGACTGGTCATTTGTGCGTGTAGAACAGGCCGAGGGCGACCAAGACAAATTTGGTTCACAAGCAACCGGTGGCTCTGCAAGTATTCGCACTATGTATGAGCCTATGCGAAAAGCCGGCGCCTCTGCCAAAGACATGCTTATCGCCGCTGCTGCAAAAGTATGGAATACCTCTTCGGATAACTGCTACGCAAAACAACATTTTGTTTACCACAAGGGAAATGACAATAAGCTAAGTTATGGCGAGCTTGCGCCTATCGCCGCCAGCATGGAAGTGCCTGAAGCGCCAACGCTAAAAGCAGCAACGGATTTTAACTATGTAGGCAAAGCACTGCCTCGCCACGACGTTGGTATGGTGATATCAGGCAAGCGTACGTATGGTGTCGATGTAAAAGTCCCCGGCATGCAGTATGCCGCGATTGTGCACTGCCCGGTAATGGGCGGCACGCTGCGCTCATTGGATAAAACAGAAGCCTTAAAAGTCCCAGGCGTAACTGCCGTGGTAGAAATCGCACCGCTAAAAGTACCGTTTGGATCTCTCGGCGGAGTTGCTGTGGTTGCTGACAATTCTTGGACAGCGCAACAAGGCGTCAGCAAACTTAAAATCGAGTGGGATCGGGGCGAGCACGGTAGCTATGACACCGATGCTTATATGGGTGAGCTTATCAAGAATGTTGAAAAGCCAGCTGAAAAAATTGCCGAACGCGGTGATGTAGAAAACGCCTTTAAAAATGCAGCTAAGACAGTGTCCGCCACCTATACCGAAGGTCATTTAGTGCATGCGCCTATGGAGCCAAACGCGAGTGTTGTGGCTGTACACGACAATCATTGTGAAGTGTGGGCGTCTACACAAAGCCCAGATGATATCCAATCAGTTTTATCTGGTTTTCTCGGCATGGATAAGAAACAAATCAAAGTTAACGTGATGATTTGCGGCGGCGCGTTTGGTCGCAAGTTCAAATGCGACTATGTGCAAGAAGCAGCTGCCATTTCAAAAGCAGTTGGCACACCCATTCAGCTCACATGGACCCGAGAAGAAGATACGAAAACAGGCTATTACCATTCTAACAGCGCCCAGCATATAAAAGCGTCATTAGATGAAAACAATAACGTCACAGGTTGGCTGCACCGAATCGCCTTCCCGTCGATTAATACGCTGTTTGATCCATCTGTTCAGTTTGCACCTGCAAATGCGGTCAGTGAAATTGAAAGCCACCCTTTTGGCGTTACCAACCTTAGAAGCGAATCCGGGTTAGCTCCCGCTCACACGCGCATTGGCTGGTATCGCGCAGTCTATGCCATCTTTTGGGGATTAGGCTTTGGTGTATTTGCCGATGAACTTGCCGAAACAGCAGGTGTTGATACAGTAACCATGCTCAATCGACTATATGACGCTAACAAAAACCCAGAGCAAGCTGAATTAGTTGCGCGCTCCAAGGCCGTTTTGGCATTGGCGGCAGAAAAATCTGGCTTTGGAAAAGCGCTTCCTGAAGGAGAAGGATTAGGCATTGCGGTGCATTACAGTTTCCAGACCTATGTCGCCATGGCGGTACACGTGAGAATGAAAGGTGACGATTTTGAAGTCGTCCGTGTGGATAACGCCGTTGACTGCGGACAGGTACTAAACAAAGATGGTGCAGCCGCGCAACAAGAAGGCGCCGTTGCAATGGGAATATCGCTGTCTAAATACTGCGAAGTCACCTTTAAAGATGGTGCTGTAGTCAACGGAAACTTCGACGATTATCCAGTAATGCGCATTACCGATATGCCGGAAGTGCGTACACACTTTATTGAATCAGATGCAGCCCCCACGGGACTTGGCGAGCCCGGTATGGCTCCATTTGCGCCTGCTTTGGTAAATGCAATATATCAGGCATCCGGCAAACGCTATCGCAGTTTACCGATACAGCCGTTGCGGACGTGAGCAAAGAACAGCTACAAAATTTTCGCTTCGATTTTATACCCTATGATAACTGGTGGGCGATCAAATATGCCCACTTGACCCGCCTCAGATATTGACAAAAACAATCGCTTGTTTTCCAAGTCATATGTTGCGCCTATCACCTGCTTTGAACCAGATTGGTCATAAGGGTGGCTCCACTTTCCATAACTAAATGGTCTGGGCAAAAAAGGTTCCTCAGCGCTTAAAATATCATCTATGTTGTAAAGCCAAAAGTAATTGTAATTGTCTGCTACTTCGTAGCTGCAAGGGCCTTCGCATACATTGCCATCGTCCTGTGTAATTTTATAACCAACGCCGCTATGTATACCTCCGTGTGATCCAACTACCATGAATATTCGAGAGTTGGGAATGACGAAGCCATAGATAGCTCTTGCAAGAGAACCCCAGACCGGACTCTGCGAAGAATTGTAAGTCGCACCACCATCAACAAGCTCAGACCCTTGAGCTAAATCATAAACCTGCTTAACTTGTGTGTTGATGCTTCTATCAATAGATGGCACTGCATCAACAACATCTTGTGGGTCGAAAGTATACAGACTTGGTCCCTGGGAATATCTTGATGTAATCGAGTAGTTTGACGCCCAACCTACCAAATACTCGCTGCCAAAATCGCTTTGAAGCTCAAGAGGGATCTCTGACATGTATCCAGCGGCTTTAGCTTTACCCTCAAGCTGTAACATTCCTTCGAAAGAAGAGTTTTGCAGGTCATAAGGATTTCGGAAAAGTTGCAAATTGTCTTCATTGGTGCCAGGAGCGTCATACCAAATTTCAGAGGTAACAATAAGATTACTGTTAAAATATAAAATACCTGTGATCCTATTTGTGTCCTGTCCCTCATTCTTTCTACTGAGTATGTTCGTGTAATTTTGTAGAACAGGCGCTATTGGTAATCCACTTACGTCTAAATCAAAACCTAAATTATCAGGCACTTTAAATTCTGCAATTCCATTGTACTGAGAATGTCCAGCCAAATATAAACTGTCATTGGTCTTGTTGTAACCTAATGTGCCAACTGCATAGTTAGAAGAGTTACCCTCAGGCTCCCCACCTGCGATTGCTCTGAAAGCGCCCAAGTACTCAATGTTGAGAAACGCGTCAAGTCCTCTTGGAACATTTATGTCGATGGCATTAGACTGTGGAATGTCTTCTGCCAAATCTTCAGCTTGCATCCCATTAGCAGGCAATGGAGTTGGTGCGATGGGTTGAATATTTTGTGGTGCAGTGGGTTGAATATTTTGAGTCTCTTGCGAGCCACCGCAAGCTGCCAATGCGATAATAAGCATGGATACGCTAGAAATTTTGTCAATTCGCACTCTCATTTCCTCTATTATACGAGCTTGAATGTCAATAAATCATGTGTAACGGGTTGGATTTTCGTACATTAATGGTTTTACAAGCTTTGTATTTTTATCAAAGCCTGCTCTTACTGACGTTCCCTCGGGATTATAACCATTTTTTAACGTTGTATATTATTTGAACTCTTTAGATTATTCAATGCCTGAAAAAAATTTGATTCACAGTGAACCTTTTGAACACAATAACATCATACTATCATCGTAGATTGGACATGGACCATGTATATGTATGTGATTCAAGATATAGACAACACCCCAATAGAAAATAAAACCGCAAAAGAACTGTTATTCACACTTTTTAAAAAATTCAAAGGACGGTCCGTAAAAATCGCACAAAAGCGACCAAACGGTCTGAAAAAATTATTTTTTGTTACCGTATTGTCTGAAAAGGCAATTGTGGAAACATATAACCCGGACAAATCTGTTAACGAGCAATATTTTCATTAGTATGCTCAAGTAGCACAACTCCTCACAAGCCTTGTCATCACAAGGCTTTTTTAATCTTCAGACCTTGCAAGCTTGCGCTGAGCATTATATTTTCCGTCTAATGCTGTTCGTATACTAAGAAAAATACCTATAAGATGCATTTATCAGAAGAAACATTTAAAACAGTTATAGATTCAACGCCTCTCATCTCTATTGATCTCATTATTCAAGACAACAATGCAAGGTTTTTACTTGGTAAACGGGTTAACCGGCCAGCTCAGGGGGATTGGTTTGTACCCGGTGGACGCGTTTTAAAAAACGAGGCTTTAGACGAAGCGTTTACTCGGCTTTCAAATGTCGAGTTAGGACAAGCCTTTGAACGAAAAGACGCTTTATTTCTGGGCGTCTACGAACATTTTTATGACAACAGTGCTCCTAGCGAGAACATATCAACGCATTACATAGTCCTTGGCTATAAATTAGTACTTACACAACCTCTCACTTGCCTACCCGAGCTTCAACATAACAATTACCGTTGGCAAACCGCTGACGAAATCCTCAGCAGTGACGACGTACATATCCACACCAAGTGGTACTTCGGCGTTTAAATAGGAAAAAAGGAAACAAAATAGTTTCGAGGAATGTTCAATAAATCCCACTCCAATACTGCTAAATTTAAATGTGACGAGGTCGATATTCTCTCTATTAAATAGGGAATGATTGTCTTGTATACAGCACTATGAGAAAAAACTGCAAATGTTCTTTTCACGCTTTTCGATACTCTCAAGACTGTATACACAATCTTCTTTTAGACATGTAGAGGAAAAACAGATATCCATGCGCGTACAGTTTTATTCTTCCGAAACTCCCGAAGCATTAAAAGCAGCTATCGAGGAAAGCAACAACGACAATCAATTTCAATCGCACATCGTAATAGCAGGCGATGCCAACGATTGGTCAGCAGATGACTTAGATGACTGGCTTAAACAACAAACTATCCCTGTATTTGGTGCAGTGTTTCCGCAAATCATTCATGAAAAAGATAACTACGAAAAAGGCTTTATCGTTGTTAGCCTATCAGACGCGTTAGACTGGAAAGTTGTCGATGGCCTTAGCGCAATGGAAAAGGACTACGATGATGACATCGGAGATGTGTCTGACGATTGGTCAGACGGTGATACCGACTCCACATTACTCGTGTTCGCTGATGGTATGTCTTCTCGCATTGCGGCGCTTATTGAAGCATTGTTTTTTAACTTTGGGCTCGATCGAAATTTCGTCGGCGGTGGCGCCGGTTCATTAAGCTTTCAGCAGAAACCGTGTATTTTATGTCCGGATGGTTTCCTGGAAGACGTCGCTCTTTTGTTGCATATTCCACTCAACAGTGGGGTGGGAGTTGCCCATGGCTGGCAACCGGTCACTGAACAAATTAAAGTGACGAAAAGCGACCGTAATGTCATCCTCGAACTTGACTACAAAGATGCGTTTGATTATTACAAAAAAATTGTTAATGAACAAAGTGGTCAGTCAATCGGTGTTGACAACTTTTTTGACATCGCCAAAAGTTACCCGTTCGGCATTGTGAAAATCGATGCCGAAATGGTGGTTAGAGACCCATTAATGCCAACAGAAGATGGTAAAGGGTTGGTTTGCGTCGGGGAAGTACCGGAGGAATGTTTTGTCAAAATTCTAAAAGGCACACCAGAAAACCTGATTTCTGCTGCAGGCACTGCAAGACAGCTAGCGGAAGAAGACTGGAACTCTAGGTATGAAGGCAATGCAGAGGCTGGGTTATTTATTGACTGTATTTCACGCGTATTGTTTCTGGAGAATCAAATGGCAGATGAAATCGCTAATGTATCCGAAAACCTTCCTTTGTTCGGCGCATTAACACTTGGAGAAATCGCAAACAACGGTACTGACTATCTTGAGTTTTACAATAAAACCGCCGTGTTATGCATGCTTGGGAAATCATAAATGCGGGAGCAAACCTCAGTTGCTACCAATGAAACGGGTATCCTATACGAAATCTCACTGTCAATTGGTTCAAGTTTAAATTTAGATAAGATGCTAAGGACAGCATTATCAAAAATGCTGCGAGGCCTTAATTGCAATGCAGCTCTTGTCTACAAATATGAAAAGCAAGATGACCAAAAGGTCACTTGGTTCAGTCAAATAGCTCTACCAAAAACCGCGAGTCGAAACGACGATATTCAATATATTCTGCAGTCGCTGCATCTACCTGAAGAAGAAACGCGATTAAGTAGTGTCGAGAAAAACCTCCCATCACATGTGAGCGTTAACAGAAACGAATTATGTTATTTCTTTTATTTAAAAGATTTTGGGGTACTTCTCTTAAAAAAATCAGGTGATGAATTTAGTCTGAATATGCTAGCGTCACTGACCAAAATGATGCCGAAGCTTTCCCATGCTTGTCACTCCTGCCTTCATGAACAAAACCTACGTGCACAAATGCACGCTGCCGAAGCTGCAAACATCGCAAAAAGTCGTTTTTTGGCGCGGATGAGTCATGAAATCAGAACGCCAATGAACGGGGTCTTGGGTATGTTAGGGTTGGTATTAAATTCCGATGTGACTCGCGAGCAGCGTGAACACCTGAAACTAGCGGAGTTATCCGCCACCAACCTTCTTCAAATCATCAACAATATATTGGATCTTTCAAGGATTGAAGCGGGCAAATTCGATGTTGTTGAAGAATGCGTCGACCTCTTTTCATTGTGCGGAACATTGATGAAATCACTTGCACCGAAAGCATGGGATAACGGACTTCAGATTTCCTATCATCTCGCTCCAAATGTACCGAGATTTATCTTATCTGACGCTTCACGGATCAGACAATTACTAAACAACATCGTAGGTAACTCAATTAAATTCACGCATGAAGGTCGCGTGTCGTTGAACATTTGCGTTGACAGTGATGATAGTAACCAACCAACGATCAAGTTTACGATTAATGACACCGGCATTGGTATCTCAGAAAAAAAATTGAGCACCATCTTTGAGGCGTTTGAGCAAGCCGATGACGGTATGAACAGGAAATACGAAGGAACTGGGTTAGGATTAGCCATCACCAAAGACATCGTCAAATCAATGGGCGGTGAAATTAAAGCAGAAAGCGAATTAGGAAAAGGTTCAAGATTTACGTTTTCGCTTCCCTTGAATGAAATAGAAAACGATACAGAAGCTACTCCATTATCTTCTCTTGATAAAACATATGAGCTGTATTTAATTATGGAGGGCGATGCCGCAGAGCTAGAGACATATCAAATGCTCTTGAATGGGTTGCAGTTAACCTACAATCAAATAGCCACGATGAATAAGCTGGATAATGCGCTAAATACAACCGCCAACAAAATATTCATTATCGATTACGATCATTTGCCACAAAACATCCAGCTAAATGACGTAGAACATCGACTAGAAAAGGATGAGAAAGCAAACGTTATTCGATTTTATTCAAAACACGTATCCGAAAAAGCATGTGAAGAAGTGCGTCGTGATTTGTATAGCTCAATTATTAAGCCTATTGAAATAGAAGAATTGGCGTCTGTCATACGGCAAAGCGCTAAACCACTTGAAGATAGCGCAAGACATACAACATCAATCAATCATGACACAGTCGATGATAGCGAATCGCTTAACATACTAGTCGTCGATGATAATGAAATTAATCTTCTTATTGCTACAACAATCCTTGAAGAGTTAGGGCACCAAACGGCAACAGCGCTTAACGGAGAGGCCTCAATAGACGCTGTGTTTAAGCATAACTTTGATGTCGTATTTATGGACGTTATGATGCCTGTGATGGATGGACTTGAGGCGACGAAGAAGATAAGGCAAATTGAAGAGGCGAATGGTCACTCGAAAGTACCGATCATTGCAATGACAGCTAACGCAATGCAGGGTGACCGCGAAACTTGCCTTGATGCAGGCATGGATGGTTATGTGGCAAAACCAATATCGTCGGATGCAGTCGTCAAGGAGATGAATGCAATCCTTTCTAAATTTACAATCGATTAACCACCATTTTTCAACGTCTCAAGTCTACACTTTCAGAATTATCTCTAAAAATCACTAGCTTTCGACTGATTTTCTTACCGATAAAATGTTGCAAGGACAATCATCGCAGGTTTAAATGATAGAACACTTCATTTACTTACCGCTCAAGCATTGACCTATATGTCCAAAGTCCATTTTGAAACCATTGTGCTTATGTGTTCGCTTATTATTTTGTTTGCTTGTCAAAACACTTCAATAACGAGAGAAGCAGAGCACTGCCCACCGTCGGATTTATTGTTGTTGGACACCACCATTTACACAGCAAATGATAATGGATGGCGTGCCGAAGCCATTGCTATTCGAAATGACAAAATCGTTTTTGTTGGTAGCAATGAACAGGCGCAAAAATGGCGTTGTGGAAGCAAACGCATCGAGTCTCTAGAGAATGCCTATATCTACCCCGGTTTTACTGACGGCCATCAACATTTAGAAGGCGTTGGAAAACGCACCCGAACCCTCAGCCTATTTGGGATCCCTACGCTCACTCAAACCGTTGAGAAAATAAGGACATTTGCTGAAAATGTTCCAGAAAATAGTTGGGTCCTAGGACGCGGCTGGATTGAACGAGAATGGACAGATGAGAAACGGTTTTTAGTCGCTGCCGATGTTGATACCTTTACACAGAACAAGCCGTTATTTATGCCCCGAGCTGATGGCGTATCTGCACTTGTGAACTCAAAAGCGTTATCAATGGCAGGGATTACCAAAGACACGCCGGATCCCGAGGGTGGCAAGTTTGAGAGAGACGCTAATGGCAACCCCACGGGTTACGTTCTTGCGACGGCCATGAATGTTTTCAGAGCCATTATCCCGCAAGATTCGGATGAATATATCAAAGAAAATTTGTGGCGAGGCATGCAGGCTAACGCTGCATTAGGTTGGACACAAACACATGATGCAGGAATGACCTGGCGCGAAGTCACATTGCTGCGCCAGTTACATCAAGAAAAACAGATGCTACATCGCGTTTATGTGGCGGTACCAATCAAGGAAGCGGACTCTCTGATAAACCACGGTGTTGAAAAAAGTGACGATGGATTCTTTGAGCTTCGGGGCATTAAGGTGTTTATCGATGGTACATTGGGCTCGCGTGGTGCGGCATTGATAGAACCCTATGCTGATGCTGAACATCGAGGATTTATGAATCGCACCACGAAAGAAGAGTTAATGCCTGTGTTAGATGCAGCATTGTCTAATGGACTTCAGATAATGACGCATGTTATTGGCGATAGAGCATTGCATGAAACTCTCAACTGGTATCAGGAGGCATGGAACAGTCTTCCCCAGCAAGAATGGAAACAAACTGACCTTCGATGGCGATTAGAGCATGCCCAAATTATTCCGATACACGAGCAAAAACGCATGGTCGATATGAAAGTATTGCCTTCAATGCAACCAAGCCACGCGATCGGGGATCTGAATTTTGCGCCCTATCGTTTAGGCATGCAAAGGCTCGCCTATTCATACCCTTGGCAAACTTTGGTTGACAGCGGATTAAAGATAATTGCCGGCTCAGATGCGCCTGTAGAGCTGGGCGATCCTCGTATTGAATTCTATGCGGCTATCACCCGAGCGCGACTCGATGGCACAAGCGATGAAGGCTGGCACCCAGAACTCGCAGTAACGCGCGAGGATGCATTGCGTATGCTGACCATCTGGCCTGCTTATGGCGCCTTCCAAGAAACCAGACGTGGGACTATCGAAGTTGGAAAATACGCTGACCTTTCTGTTTTTGACACCGACTTTATGACTGCACCTCCAAGAGACATATTAAAAGCGAAAACGCTAATGACGATGGTTGGGGGTAAAATGCTTTACCAAGCAGAATAAATGTAACTGGGATTACAATAGTGGCCCGTGCAATCACGGTTCAATCTTTATTTGTCCCGAACCCAACATTCGATATGCGTGAAGAATATGGTTTCGTTCTGTTTTATCAAGCTTGCGTATCGATTCTAACAGTAGAGTTCTTATGTCAGAAATACCCTTTGTGTTATAAGCGCAAAGCAAAGCATTAGAAAAAGCTTCATTAACTTCAGTATTCACTGGCTGTGCGGAAGCAAGTAGTGCTTTTGTATTTTGGCTAAGATACCAATATAGGCCGATAGGGCATTGATTTTCTCTCAGCGCACACAATGTGTTGCACGTTAACCAGATTGTGAGTTCAAGCGGCAAAGTGCGCTGTATCGTTTGAAGGTGAGATACATGTAAATGCCCATATCCTCGCAAATAATTAGGTTCTGCATGTCCCCAGTAAATCCAGGCACTTAAATCTCGGTGCAGAAATCTTAGAAGTTCAACACCATCGTGATCGCCAGGATGAAATTCAGTACAACCGATTGTTTTCCAATCCGACATTAAATCTACATGGGGACGACTGTATTGGGATGTCAGTAGCGTTTTAGAGCATTTCCAAACGTTTTCAGTGTTCAATTCAAAACATCTTACAGAACACAATGTATTGTCAATGAATAGCTGTGGCAGCTGTCCATTGGATAATAACTGCCGCAACTCATTTTCAGACATTGATAAAATAGCGTAATGATCTTTATCTGATATATGTTTGGCGATGGCATCAGTGCTAGATTGTTTTTCAGATAAATAAATGGGCGTGACGCGTGCCACGCCTTCATTATCAATAACAGTTACGTCCATGTAATAAACGTCATAAGCTAGATTTGCATCTATTGATTTACAACTAGACGACTAAAGGCCGAGTGACGGTTAACGAATCCCTAGGGTTAATGTACAACGTACGTGGTCGATTTAAAATTATACCGTTGAATGAAGCCGCAGGCGCTTTATATACCTGCAATGCTATCGGCTCTAATAGTTCAATTGAAACGCCGGTTTGTGCTTCGGTTTTTCCTTTGTGTTTAAATTCATAGTACCGCTCTACTGCAACCGCCTGCTGCTCTCTTTCTAATTTGAGAATATCGCCGTTTGCTTTCTTCAAATCGTCATCCGTCAATCGATATCCCGCACCAAACTGCTGAGATATTAACGCTTCAACCATATATACGCTTCCTGCCGTATGCGCTTGCCACACATGTGTTAACTCATGAATAAGCAGTCTATCTGAAAGTGACTGTTCAGAATCAATATGAATCGCATACATAGTGACAAAAGCAGCAACAGTTGGCTTCGCATCCATTATAAAATCAAGTAATTTGCTGGATTTAGTAATGCGGACTGCATCGAGATCAATCGATGCGCCAAATACCTTAAGCGCTTCGGTGCGCTCGTGCTCATTAAGCGTTCTATAATTACCAAAGAATTCCAAAATGATTCCAAATAGTAAGGTCACTGCTGACGCTGAAATTTTTCCGGCTTCTTTGATTAATTCAAGAGGCGCTTTACCTATCGCAATTAAACCTTCAACCAAGCCCTGCTGGAATGCATCACGTACGCTCACAAGTATAGTTTTGAGCACTTGAAGCACATGCAATCCAGTGCCAATAAGCGCGCGCATCAGCGTTTCGATAACACGTGCCGTTTTGCTACCAATCACTGTCAATACACTTGCCATGTTTCTGAAAATGGCGCGTACACCACGCATAAGCGTTATCGCAACTGCAGCTACCTGGCGGGCCACCGCATCCAGAATTGCATTGAGCGACTGTCCAATATCCTTAAGAGCACCAATAAAATTGCGGACGTATCGCGACAAAGTACCCGTGATCACCTGCATCATGTCAACTAGCGACTTGCCAGCAGAGAGTAGGCAAGAAGCGATGCGCGAAATAATGGCTCTGCCTGCTCGTAATGCACTTGATAAAATTTGCGCAACACTTTGGCCTGCTCTGACAAGCTCCGCAACAATCGCGCGTGCCGCGTTTAAGCTTATTCTAAGAACGTTTACAATGAGATCCCTAACACTGCGACCGATTGCAATATAAGCTCGAATCACCACACGAAGCGCATTTGTTGCAAGCGTTGCCATTTCTCTTAAAACCGTCAGTACAGTATTTCCCAATCTGAAAATCTCACGCAATACAGTTTCAGCCACAGCTCTTGCTTCATTGGCAAGCCACGCCAATACTTCTCTAAAAGCGCGACCAGCATTTAAAATAGCACCTACCACACGCCTAATTGCGGTAGTCCCAGCTCGCACTACAGATTCCATCAACTGCACTGTACTGCGGCCTAAATCGAGCAAAATATCTATTACTCGGTTGGTAATGGATACGCCAAAACGCACGGCATCCCCGACAATCTGAGCGATTTGCTTACCCGTCCTCAATAATTCTTCAATAATCGCTTTTGCTGCATTCAATGAGATTCGCGTAATTCTGTTGATTAGCTCTTGAACCGTTCTGCCAATTGCCAGTAGATGGTTAACAAACGTTTTTATTGAATTTGCAGAAAATGTTGCAATCGCTTGCAATATTGATGTTAATGAACGACCAATTGCTAGTAGTCTTTTTAACGTTTCTCTTATGCGCGTAGCCGTTTGCGATACTGCCCATGACAGGATCTCAGTGACTTGCTTTCCCGCTTCAATCAATGCAGAGATAAATTTACGCAATGTACTGAGTCCTTTTCTAGCTGCATTTGCCAGAATATCGCGGACCTTTTTACCGGTTGCGACAATCGCTTCTACGAAGTCGTTGATTTTACTTTGCGACCACGACGCTACTGCTTCTATCGCCTTATCAAGGCTTTTGCCCGCTTCTTTAATCGCGTCAGCAACTGTGTTGATCGCGCCTGAGATGAAATCGCCAACCGCTTGGACGCCACCGCTTATTGCATTACCAATATCAGAAAAGAAACCATCGTTGTCACTTGGTATTGTACTTTGCCTAAGTGCTTTTCCGGCCTCAGCAAACCATTCGTTGACATCTTTCATACTGCCACCTTCAGCGAAGTAGTCTTTCATCGTGGCTTTTGCTTCTGAACGTTTCAGTCTCGAGATACCATTTATTGCAAGGCTACCTTGCCGCTTTTGCAAAAAAGACTTAACAACGCGACGACGACTTGTTGTTGGACGTTTACTCGCCCACTTTATGACCTCATTGGCTTGACTAAGATCGTGTTGCAAAGCATGTGTCACTATGGCTTTGGTTGAAAGGTCTAAGCTTCTCAGGTTCGAACGCTCTGCACTCGCAAGTGTCGTAGAGACATCTTGTTTTTTAAAACCACTTTGATTTAAAACGTGAACGCGAGAGGTAATGGTCGAAGCACTGTTAAACTGCTTCAAGGTTGCGGTAGATAAGCCTGGCATAGCAATTTTCCTTTTGTGGTGATGTGCTACTAAAGGCTAGTATTTGTTTAAAATTTCGTCAATAAAATGTTAATATAATTAACAATTAGGCAAGAATGCTATATTTACCGTGATATCGGGTATTTGTTGAAAGCGGTGAAAAATCTCACTAGGTGTAATAATCAGTCTATCGATGCAGAACAGACATGAAGTAACTACATTAGGTTGAATTTAAACAACAAAATTAGACAAGAGTGAACAATTGCGTCCACTCTTGTCTAGCAACTGACGTTATTGACTCTTTTCTCTGTGTGTAGCTAATTCTTCGTTCAATCGCTCGGTGATCGATTGAATTTCTGGCATGATGGCGACAACCATATTTTGTCCCATCATCATTGACTCCTGCGTGATGGTGGGCATCATTTCAACGTATGCTTGACCAGCAGGGCTTCCATAGAAATCAATGAATGCTTCGATTTCGGTGGGAGTGAAATTTGATTTATAAATATGTGCGACTTCTGGCGCCATCTTTTCCCATGAAAGCTCTTTTCGCATGACTTCAATTATTTGATTATTGTACTTTTCAAAGATAACCATTTCATCCGCTGAAATGTTTAATTGTTGCTGCATACCCGCAAAAACACTCTCCATTTGTAACCACATTTGATCGACCATCTGATCTGCATCCATAAGTTCAAACAGGCGATCAAGCTGTCTCTTACCCTCTGCATCTGATGATGATTTATCGTTTGCAAATGATGTCAAACTGACACAAACAAACAAGATTGATACTACAAAGCGTTTCATATTATTCCCTTTTTATTAAATAGCTTTATTCAATTTGAAAGTAAAAAATATCATTATACGGAGTGTTTAGACAACCTGTACTAAAAGCTAGATCTTTATCAGCCAGCAAGGTAAAGCAGATGTTCAACATCAACGATAAGCTTCACTATGAAAAAAAGTCTTTCCATCGAAAGATGGAATCTCGCTGTGATATCGGACAGCTTTGTAAAAGTTGTCTAATTTGTCTTAGTCTAGAACGGAATATCATCATCATAGTCAAAGCTAGGTTCAGACATCTTGGGCGCTTGTTGCTGCGGCGCTTTTTGCTGAGGTGCCTGTTGCGCAGGTGCATGACTAGGCGGCGCACTTTGATAACTTGGCTGTGATTGAGGCGGCTGCTGATACCCCATGTTTTGGTTTCCTTGATAACCGCCACCCGCAGAATCGTTTCTCATACCGCCGCCAAGCATCTGCATTTGATCAGCAATAATTTCTGTCGTGTAACGATCATTACCATTTTGGTCTTGCCACTTTCGTGTCTGTAGTTTGCCTTCAAGGTATATTTGCGAGCCGCGTTTCAGGTATTCACCCGCAATTTCAGCTAACCGTCGATACATGGTAACTTTATGCCACTCTGTGCGTTCTTGTTGCTGACCTTGCTGGTCTTTCCAACTTTCACTAGTGGCAACGCTAAGATTAACAACAGCGCCCCCATTAGGCATATATCTTACTTCTGGATCAGCACCTAAATTGCCGACAATGATTACTTTGTTTACACCTCTTGATGCCATGATATGTCCTTTTTATTCGCGCAACGCTTTTTCAGATTGGCGATGCTTCTTATATTCTAGTTTTTATTAAGTGTATTACGATTTGTGCACTATATACAGGCGATAACACCCACAAATGCGCGATTTATTTTTAAAAGGTTGGAAAATAATAGAATTTATTTCTTAAAGTGAAAACTGTCCAGTTAGTCAGAATTATTATTACTGAACAATCGATCAATATACCCTTTCGCTTCTCTAACATCAAAACGATTAACATCCGCTTTTATTAGGACAAGTTTTCCTGGCAAATCTGCAGAGACTTCCTTTACACCATTTAATTTCGACAGTTTTTCAAGTAAGTTTTCGAGCACATCGTCTTCAAGCTCATGTTGTTTTATATCGATTGACAACAGCTTTATGTTCTCTAATTTAGCAAGTCCTCTTGCGAGCAAACTAATGATAAAAATTATGATTAAACACAAATAAAAACCCGTATTTGTGGATTCAAAACTGCTAAAAATTCCGCCTAACGTTCCACCTAGGAATGCACCGAAAAATTGAAAACTAGCGTAGATCCCCATTGCACTGCCCTTTTGCTCCTTTGGGGCAATTGTTGAAACCATGGCAGGCATCTTGGCCTCGAGATAATTAAATCCACTGAAAAATACAACGCCAGCAATAACAAGATAAAAGTAATTCGGCTGCTGCGTAAAAATGACAAATGCGATTGCCATCAACAGCGTTGATAGACTAAATAAGTTGCTGATGGTGAGTTTGTTGCTTAACCGCATTAAAACGACTAAACCCAAAATAGATGAACATAGCACCATTAAATAAGCTTCGTAGTGTCTATTTAATGCCATCCCCAAATCAATTAACTGGACAGGTACATAGATAAAAAACATTGTAATGAGCAAATGAATACTGAGCACCATAATGTTCAGGCGCACCAACAAAGGATTTTTTATTAACGCTGGCAATTGCGAAGCTTTGGGCAAATTACTTACCGCACTATTTTCTTCACTATCCGGCGTATTTAAAGAGGTATTTGGTACACCAAAATGTACAATCGGAAAGCACAAGAGCGCTAGTCCTGCCGTAAATAGAAATATCCCTTGAAGGCCGATAGCGCTGACTAATACTGGTCCTAGTAACAACGCCAAGTAAAAGGAAAAACCAATGGAAACACCGATAATCGCCATTACCTTTGCTCGTTGCGATTCTCTAGTTGTATCTGCCGCAAGCGCCATAACTGCACCTGCAATAGCCCCAGCGCCTTGCAGCAACCTCCCAGCTGTCATCATGACCAACGAGTCAGCTAGTCCAGCAATCAAACTGCCTATACCAAACAAAGATAACCCAATGTATATAATGGGTTTTCGCCCCCATTTGTCAGAAAGTATGCCGAAGGGAATTTGTAAAATGGCTTGGGTAAGCCCATAACCACCAATTGCAATACCGATGAGTAGCGGTGAATAGTCTGGATAATCTTTGGCGGCTACTGCAATCACAGGAATTACCATGAACAAGCCAAGCATTCTGCATATGTATACAGATGCGAGACTGATACCAGTTCTTAGTTCTGAGGGGTGTAGTGATTGCTGCATGATCTGCACTGCTTCGAGTACTGCTTCCTTGTGAGCGCAAAGTGTAAAGGTTTTATTCGCAAATGATAAGTAGAAATTCAGTTTTGCCTTTGTGTGATCCTCCCTTTCAATTTAATACTATGCGATAATATCTGATTCGCTTTCTCCTCACCTTTTGACAGGATTTATGGACAATATTGACGTTCGTGGTGCCCGCACGCATAACTTAAAAAACATTAATTTAACCCTACCAAGAGACAAGCTGGTCGTTATTACGGGTCTGTCGGGCTCTGGTAAATCGTCCCTAGCATTCGATACATTGTATGCCGAGGGTCAACGAAGGTATGTCGAGAGTCTATCTGCCTATGCTAGGCAGTTTTTATCAATGATGGAAAAGCCCGATGTCGATCACATCGAAGGGTTAAGTCCAGCCATTTCAATTGAGCAAAAATCAACATCGCACAACCCTAGATCGACCGTTGGTACAATTACTGAAATATACGATTATTTGAGGCTGCTATTTGCACGAGTTGGCACGCCAAAATGCCCTGATCACGATGTACCACTTGATGCGCAAACGGTGTCACAAATGGTCGATAAAGTACTCGCTATGCCAGAAGGTAGCAAACTTATGCTACTCGCGCCGGTGGTACAAGAGCGCAAAGGTGAACACGTCAAAACCTTAGAAGCGCTCTCTGCACAAGGCTTTATCCGCGCGCGTATTGATGGTGAAGTCTGTGACTTATCTGACCCTCCCGAATTAGATCTGAGAAAAAAACATACCATTGAAGTTGTTGTTGATAGATTTAAAGTACGTCAAGACTTACAGCTGAGATTGGCAGAATCCTTTGAAACTGCATTGGAGTTGGCTGCCGGGAATGCGAAAGTTGCTTTCATGGATGAACCGGATAGAGAAGAAATCGTCTTTAGTGCCAATTTTGCCTGTCCACACTGCGGGTACAGTATCACTGAACTAGAGCCAAGGATGTTCTCTTTTAACAATCCAGCTGGCGCATGCCCAGCTTGTGATGGCTTGGGCACGAGACAATTTTTTGATCCTGCCAAAGTTGTCAGCAACGACGAACTTTCGCTGTCTGGAGGTGCCATTCGAGGATGGGATAAACGCAGTTACTATTATTTTCAAATGCTAAGTTCTGTCGCTGATCACTATGGTTTTGACTTAACAACGCCCTTTAAAGACCTCTCTGATGAGGCACAGAATATCGTACTACAGGGTTCAAAAGGGCAAACCATAAAGTTTCGTTACATTAACGAACGTGGCGACATTATGGAAAGGAAACACCCGTTTGAGGGCATTATACCCAATATGGAAAGGCGGTTTCGGGAGACGGAATCCAATACCGTTCGCGAGGAGCTCGCCAAATATCAAACGCAGCAACCTTGTAGCAGTTGTGGTGGTACGAGATTGCGACTCGAAGCACGACATGTATTTGTCGATGGTGTTAATTTGCCCGAGATAACACGCAAATCCATCTCTGACGCACTTGGCTTTTTGCAAGATCTTGAATTGACAGGCCAAAAAGCCGCAATTGCCGAAAAAATCCTTAAAGAAATCAATGATAGATTGCAGTTTTTGGTCAACGTGGGGCTGAATTATTTATCGATGGAGCGAAGTGCTGATACATTATCAGGCGGTGAAGCCCAGCGCATTCGACTCGCCAGCCAAATTGGCGCTGGCCTTGTCGGCGTAATGTACGTATTGGATGAACCTAGTATAGGTCTCCATCAGCGTGACAATGAGCGCCTGCTCAATACTCTGCGTCATCTCCGCGATTTAGGCAACACCGTTTTGGTGGTTGAACATGACGAAGACGCGGTACGAGAAGCAGATTATATTGTCGATATTGGACCAGGTGCAGGTGTTCACGGAGGCGAAATCGTTGCAGAAGGCTCACTCGAAGACGTGATGCAAAACCCGGACTCTCTTACTGGCAAATACTTATCCGGCGTAGAAAAAATAGAAATCCCCAAAAAACGAACATCTCTCAAGGGGCGTCCGTGGCTGGAACTAAAAGGCGCAAGCGGTAATAACCTACAGGATGTGAACTTAAAAATCCCAACTGGATTGATGACGTGTGTTACCGGGGTGTCAGGCTCTGGCAAGTCTACATTAATCAATGACACGTTTTATAAAATTGCACAACAAGAGCTCAATAGAGCAACGACCAATGAGCCAGCGCCCTATAAATCCATGACTGGCCTAGATAAGTTAGACAAGGTCGTTGACATTGACCAAAGCCCAATTGGTCGAACACCACGTTCCAATCCCGCTACGTATGCTGGTATTTTCACGCCTATTAGAGAAATTTTTGCTGGCACTCAGGAAGCTAGATCCCGTGGATATAAGCCTGGGCGCTTCAGTTTTAACGTTAAAGGTGGTCGCTGCGAAGCTTGTCAAGGAGATGGCGTTATAAAGGTAGAAATGCACTTTCTGCCTGATGTTTATGTCCCCTGCGATGTCTGTGGTGGTAAGCGATACAACCGCGAAACACTAGAAATCAAATTCAAAGACAAAAATATTCATGAAGTCTTGGAAATGACTGTTGAAGATGCTCGCGTCTTTTTTGATGCTATTCCTTCGATAGCGCGAAAGTTACAGACGTTGATGGATGTTGGACTGTCATATATTAAATTGGGACAAGCGGCAACGACTCTATCAGGGGGAGAGGCGCAGCGCGTAAAGCTGGCCAAAGAACTTTCAAAAAGAGATACTGGTCAAACGCTATATATTCTTGATGAACCCACAACAGGGTTACATTTTCACGATATAAAGCAATTGTTGGTTGTGCTGCATAGGCTGAGAGATCATGGCAATACTGTAGTAGTTATCGAACATAATCTGGACGTAATCAAGACAGCTGACTATATCATTGATTTGGGGCCTGAAGGCGGTGCCGGTGGTGGCCAGATCATCGCACAAGGTACACCTGAACAAATTTGCAAGGTAGAGGGATCTCATACGGCGAGATTTTTGGCACCGATGTTGAAAAGGTAAAACATGTTCACCGACACTTTTGACGTGAGATTCTACGAGACCGATGCTCTTAAGCATGTGAGTAACACCGTGCTTGTGGGTTGGTTTGAAAGTGCAAGAATTCCAATTTTTAAGGTTTTTAACCCCACCCTTGATTTGGATAACTGGCCTCTAATTTTAGCCAGTTATAAGGTTGATTTTTTACAACAGATTTATTTAGGTTATCCCGTCACCGTAAAAACTTGGATAAGCCGGTTGGGCAACAGCTCCTTCGATGTATATCAAGAACTCCATCAACAAGAAGAGGTAAAAGCCAGCGGCATCACAACGCTTGTTCATTTTGACTATGTTTCGCAAAAATCAGCGCCAATTTCAGAAGAGGTAAGAGCTGTATTGTTGAGTCACCTTAGAGAAACCTGACATTTCATTGCATAACACTTGAGTCTAAGAATTTAGCGGGACTGTATACGATTAGCTTTGCGTTTTGGTAGAATATTCACAAAGTTAATGGAGTGATAAAATATGGCAATGTATGTTGTGGGACACAAGATCCCCGATTCAGATTCGATTTGTGGCGCGCTCGCGCTTTCTTACTTAAAAAACCAAATTGGAGAAGAGGCTATCCCAGCAAGACTCGGCGATATCTCTCCAGAAACACAGTTTATCCTAGATCGTTTTGGCTTTGAAGCACCAGAACTTAAGATGAGCTATGCGGGCGAAAACGTCTACATTGTTGATCATACTGAAAAAACACAAGCACCAGATGATATTGATGAAGCAACTGTTGTAGGCGTGGTTGACCATCATAAGCTTGGAGATTTAACAACGTCTACGCCGTTGGAATGCTGGATCAGACCGGTTGGTTGCAGCAACACTATCATCAAAATGATGTACGATTTTTACAATGTCGAAATCCCAAAAGAGTACGCAGGCATAATGATGTGTGCGATTCTTAGTGACACAGTTATTTTCAAGTCCCCAACGTGCACGACAGCTGACATTAAATGCGTTGAAGCGCTGGCTGAAATTGCAGGTATCGAAGACTTCAAAGCCTTGGGTATGGAAATGTTTAAGGTGAAATCAGCTGTTCAAGGAACGCCAGTTAGAGACCTTGTAAAACGAGACTTTAAAGATTTTGATATGCATGGAAATTTAGTCGGTATCGGTCAGTTGGAAGTCATAGACTTATCGGTATTCGATGAAATCAAAGCCGAACTTGAAGCAGACATTGCTAAGTTAAAAGAAGAAGGCAACCGACATACCGTGCTATTGCTACTTACCGACATCATGAAAGAAGGCTCTGAAATGTTGATTGCTTCTGATGATGAGAGCATCATTGAAAAAGCCTACAATGTCACGCCGGAAAACAGTAAGGTTTGGCTCGATGGCGTTCTCAGCCGCAAAAAGCAAGTAGTGCCACCTCTGCAGGACTCTTTTTCGTTAATAACGGCGGCTTAAG
The DNA here is from genome assembly GCA_002340325.1 of Glaciecola sp. UBA2563. Classification (GTDB taxonomy): domain Bacteria; phylum Pseudomonadota; class Gammaproteobacteria; order Enterobacterales; family Alteromonadaceae; genus Glaciecola. The sequence goes on from DDLV01000122.1 coordinate 24,530, forward strand.
AACCTAATA
>DDLV01000051.1 GCA_002340325.1 Glaciecola sp. UBA2563
ACGCTTTTACATTCGAATGTCCTTCCACTGTGCGCACTATCGCTTAAACGAACAGCATTACACTCAGCATGGACCACCCACATTGTTTCAATGGCTTTTAAAGTTTGTTCTTAGTATTGACATATGGATAAACGCATATATGATTTATCAGATATATGGGAGAGGTTATGTTGTCACCGTTATCATTCTTTAAATGTCTCGCCGACGACACCCGGTTAAAGACGTTGTTACTGATTACGCAAAAGCAAGCGCTTTGCGTTTGCGAGTTGCACGATGCGCTAGACGTTAGTCAGCCAAAAATGTCTCGTCACCTTGCAGAGTTGAGGAAGTGTAAGCTACTCGATAGTGAGCGCAGAGGGCAATGGGTTTACTACCGCCTGCATGCGGAATTGCCGGACTGGGCGAAAGACGTGCTACATAAGACACTTGACCAAAACGAAGCCTATCTATCAAGTAGTCTTGCTCGGTTGCCGGATGACAATAACCCAACATGTGGAAGCTAGTATGAAAATTTTATACATCTGCACGCATAATCGTTGCAGAAGCATCTTATCTGAAGCCGTCACCAACCATTTTGCCAATGATTATATCGACGCCCGCAGCGCAGGCAGTCAACCCAGTGGTGAGGTGCATCCGTTGTCGCTCAAATACCTTGCAGAAGCAGGTATACCAGTACAGGGGTTAACAAGCCAGTCATGGGATGATTTTGCATCTTTTGCACCAGATATCGTGATCACGGTATGCGACTCTGCTGCGGGAGAAACCTGTCCCGTATGGTTTGGCAAATCACTTAAGATCCATTGGGGATTACAAGATCCATCTACACTCACAGGCTCTGATGAAGATATTGCGAATGCGTTTAGAAAAACCATCGGTATCATCCACAATCGCGTCAATACACTAAAAGCCATAAGCACACTTCCTAGGCAAGAATGGAAGTTGGCACTTACTACCGCTGTAGCGGAATTATGAAGGGATTTCGTCTTGGGTTTATTTGAACGGTATCTATCGCTTTGGGTCGCGCTGTGCATTGCTGCTGGCGTGATCCTTGGAAATATTGCGCCAAGTATGTTTAGTAAAATAGCAGCCATAGAGTACGCCCATGTGAATCTTGTGGTTGCGGTGCTGATATGGCTGATGATTTATCCAATGATGATCCAAATTGACTTTAGCTCACTGAAAGACATCGGCAAAAAACCCAAAGGGTTAATCCTGACATTGGTCATCAACTGGCTAATCAAACCATTCTCAATGGCACTGCTAGGTTGGTTGTTTTTTAGAGTATTGTTCGCAGACTGGGTCGACCCACAATCTGCCGGAGAATACATCGCGGGAATGATCCTGCTAGGCGTTGCGCCTTGTACCGCGATGGTCTTTGTGTGGAGCCACCTCACCAAAGGTGATCCAAACTATACGCTGGTGCAAGTATCAATTAACGACATCATTGTGATATTTGCGTTTGCTCCGATAACCGCATTTTTATTGGGTATCAGTGATATCCATGTGCCTTGGGAAACACTGTTGATTTCAGTGCTGCTCTATGTCGTGTTACCACTTATCGCAGGCGCAATTACGCGAAAGAGGCTTGATAAAACAAACGATCATAGTCAATTGGATAGTTTTGTTTCGGCGTTGAAGCCTTGGTCAATAATTGGTTTGTTGGCAACAGTCGTGTTGTTATTCGGTTTCCAAGCAGAAACAATCATTGAAAAACCAATGATCATAGGACTTATTGCCATACCTTTGCTTATACAAACATATGGTATTTTTGCTATTGCCTATTTTGCTGCAAAACGACTAAAACTACCGCACAATGTTGCAGCACCTGCCTGCATGATTGGCACGTCCAACTTTTTTGAATTGGCTGTCGCTGTTACAATCTCTCTATTTGGTCTACATTCAGGCGCGGCCCTAGCGACGGTTGTTGGCGTACTGGTCGAAGTTCCAGTGATGCTCTCGCTTGTTTGGTTTGCAAATAAAACCCGCCACTGGTTTTCATAAGAAGTAGTTTACGAAAACACAAGTTTGATTATACAAAACACTAAACAGTTGTGTTCAAAAGGAAAACAGAAAGTAATACCCAAAAGAAGGTATAGTAAATCCCATTTATGTTGAGGTTGTATCCCCTTTCACATAAGGAACCTCTTCCTGAAGAACGTCAAGCTTTTTCGCTCGCTTCTCTGGTGAACCTGTATTGCGAGCGAGATAGTTATAAGCGGTTGGCACAATAAACAGCGTCATAAACGCCGAGAGCAATACGCCTGAGAAGATGACCATGCCAATAACCATTCTCGATTCTGAGCCTGGGCCACTGGCAAGTACCAGAGGCAGTGCACTAAAAACAGTGGTAAAGCCCGTCATCACAATCGGTCTCAGACGCTGTGTAGAACCCTTTTTAATCGCAGTTTCAAAATCGACACCTGCATCCCTTAACTGATTGATGAATTCGACAATCAAAATACCATTTTTTGCTGCTAATCCAATTAGCATCACTAATCCGATTTGAGAATATATGTTGATGGTCATGCCCGACAAATACAGCCCAATAAATGCGCCAACAAGCGCTAGTGGTACTGTGAACATAATTACAAATGGATGGATCCAACTCTCAAACTGCGCTGCCATGACCAAATAGGTGATTGCCAGTGCCAATGCAAATATAAATATAAACGATGAGCCAGACTCCTGATAAAGCTGCGATTCACCCTTATAATCTATACCCACTTCACCAGGTAATTCAGTCGCTACAATATTTTCAAGAAATGTCAGCGCCTCGCCAACAGTATAACCATCCGCAAGGTTTGCACTAATGGTTATTGCTCGCATCCTGTTGTATCGATTCAGCGTATTTGATGTCGCTTGCTCACGTACACTTACTAGATTATCTAATGGAATCAACTGTCCTGTACGATCGGACCTCACATAAATATTGGCGATGCTGTCTGGGCTTCGGTAATCATTTTCATCACCTTCGATAATGACATCATACTCTTGTCCCCTATCGAGAAACGTTGATACACGTCTTTGTCCGAGCATCGTCTCAAGTGTTCGCCCAATCTCGGTTATCGATACGCCTAAGTCTGCTGCTCTGTCTCGATCAATGTCAATCAAAAGCTGAGGCGAAGTTTCCTTGTAATCGGAGTCTAATCGCAGAAGATTTGGATTTTCTCTGGCCTTTTCAAAAACAATATCTCGCCATCGCGTTAACTCATCATAGGTATTACCTTGCAAAACAAATTGTACAGGTCGTCCTAGCCCTCTGCCGCCAAGAGAAGAACGGCTGATGGCAAACGCTCGTATATCAGGAATATCAGAGAGTTTACCTGACACCTCACTCATTAACGCAAAGGTACTGCGTTCACGTTCATCCCAACTTGCGGCTCCCACAATGGCAATCCCTGCTTGACCACCAAAACCCGGCGTTCGCACCAACACCCTAACAACCTCGCCTGACTCTCGATAAGGCATTAAAATATCTTCAATTTTTTTGAGATTACGTGAATTACTCTCATAACTTGCGCCTTCTTGGGCAGTCATAATAATGAAGAAATTACCCCGGTCTTCTCTTGGTACAAGTTCCTCTGGAAGTTTTGAAAGCAATTGAACAATGATCAGCATTGATGCCAGTAACACCAATAAAACTGCAAGAGGCTGTTTAATTGTTACACCGAGGACGTTGAAATAACTCGTTTCAATCCGTTTGAATAGACTGTCAACAAATACACCAAATCCACTGGTACGCTCTCTTTTCTTCAAGATTTTAGAAGACATCATTGGCGATAGCGTCAAAGCGGTAAAGCTGGAAAATGCAACTGCTGCGGAGATGGCAATGGCAAATTCAGTAAACAGCCTCCCTATGTTCCCTTCCAAAAATACCAACGGAATAAACACTGAGATGAGTACAAGCGTTGTGGCAATAACCGCAAAACCTACTTCCTGAGCACCGCGGTAAGCGGCTAGAATCGGAGGTTCTCCCATTTCTATTCGACGATAAATGTTCTCGAGTACAACAATACTATCGTCCACGACTAACCCTATCGCCAATACGAGCGCAAGCAGCGTCAGCAAGTTGATTGAAAAGCCAAGGGCATACATCACAATAAACGCAGCAACAAGTGATACAGGAACAGTAACGGCGGGTATCAGCGTTGCTCTTACGTTACCAAGGAATATGTAGATGACAATGATTACCATGGCCATGGCGATAGCCAGCGTGTTATATACCTCGTTTATTGACTCTTCAATAAACACTGAAGAATCATAGCTCGGGACAATGAAAATGTTGTCAGGCAGCGTTTGTTCGATACGTTTAATCGCTTCTCTTGCAGAACGCGCCACTTCTAACGTATTGGCCTTGGATTGCTTAACAACGCCCAGACCAATCATATTAACGCCATCGCCACGGAATTCTGTCTCGTTATCTTCTGCGGTCAGTTCCACCGTCGCCACTTCGCGTAGCCTTACCAGATAACCGTCCGCGCCTGCAGCTACGGTAAGATCGGCAAAATCATCTGGCGTTAAAAAGCTTCTGGCAACTCTGACATCAAAATCACGGTCAAATGACTCCACTCTACCTGCAGGTAACTCGACGTTTTCCAATCGAATGACTCGCTCAATATCACTAACGGTGATGCCCCGCGCCGCCATTGCATTTCGGTCGAGCCATACTTTCATGGCATAGGTACGACCGCCACCAATAAAAATTCTCGCAACACCATCTGCCATAGATAGACGATCGACCAAAAACCGATCTGCGTAATCGGTCAACTCCATAACATTAAGGTTGGTACTTCTGAGGTTGTACCAGACGATGACATTTTCATCTGAATCTGCTTTTGAAACCTCGGGTGGTAGCGCTTGGTCAGGAAGAATGTCGACAGCTCTCGCAATTCTCTCGCGAACGTCATTAGCGGCGGCATCGATGTCACGGCTCAAGTTAAATTCAATCGTGATATTCGATCGACCGTTTCTGCTTGATGACGAAATGTTTTTGATCCCCTCAATACCAGATATTCGATCCTCGAGAAGCTGCGTAATGCGGGTTTCGATAATTTCAGCACTTGCACCAGGATACGATGTGCTAATCGACACAATCGGGGGATCCGTATCCGGATATTCGCGAAGTGTTAGCAGCATAATAGCAACCAGCCCGAATACCAGTAACAACAAGTTGACGACGGAGGCGAAAACTGGCCGCTTGACCGAGATGTCAGAAAGTAACATAGTAAAACCCCTAACTTACAATGCGAACACTAGAGCCGTCTCTTACGCGAAGCGTACCCTCTACGATGACTTTTTCACCTTCTGTTAAGCCAGCGGTAACCTCCACTAACCCCGGTCGTCGTTCGCCAATCTTAACGGCTCGCTTAGTCGCTACATTTTCTCCGTTGACTACAAATAAAAATTGCTCATCCCCTTCTGGCACCAACGCACTCTCAGGCACTACCAAGGTGTTGAGCACTTGCTTTTCCAAATTTATTTGCATGAGTAGGCCAGGTCTTAACGAAAACGTCTCATTTGGAATTTGAGCTCTAACACGAATGGAACGAGTAACGGGATCAATTCTAGAGTCGACATTGGTTATGGTGCCATTGAATGTTGTATCAGGATAAGCGACTGTAGTTGCGAAAACGTTTTGACCGCGCTGCACACTCGCCAAATGCATTTCACTGATGCTAAAATCAACCTTCATAACGCTTAAGTCATCTAGCGTTGTAATCACATCACCAGGTTGAACCAAGCTTCCGACGCTAACCAGCCGAGTGCCTAATTTACCGCCAAATGGCGCTGATATTTTTAAGTCCTGCAACGCGGCTTTAGCAACTTCCTTTTGCGCTACTAAAACCTGCACCTCTGCTTCTTGTTCACTAAGTAGCTGCTCAGATGCCGCTTTTTGTTTAACAAGCCCTTCGATCCGTTTGAGTTGCCTTCGAGCCTCTGCCAGGCTTACTTCAATCTCGTTTAATCTCGCAATCTCCGCGCGATTATTTAACTGCACAAGCAGTTGCCCCTGTTGCACCAAATCGCCATCGTCAAATAGCAAGCCCGTTATAGTTTGTGTTTGTTGTGCAGTGATAGAAACAGATTCATTTGCGACAGCGGTACCCAGTGCTTCCACCGACAGTGAAAATGGCTCTATCTTAGCTTCTGCAATGGCAACTGGTGTGATATTTGCAGCCCTGCTCGTCTGTTGAGTAGACTCAGGTAGATTTATGTATATCAAAAAACCAACCAGAGCCAAGACCGCGATGACGAGAGGAGAAAATTTTGTTAATTTCGCCATGTTTTTCCTATGATTTACAAATCTAACTATGTTTCTGCACAGACTATAGAAATAGCGCGGGTGTAAACCATGTGTCCAGTAAGGTAGATTTAAGCGTTGAGTGTGTATTGTAAATTATGGCAACAAAACTGAAATTTAGCATTATTTTGATGGCATGCCTATCATTGACGTCATGCTTGAAAAGTCAACCAAATCCTGCTGAATGCAGGGTAAACCAGCAATTTCTCTCGCCACATGTGGCCGGTGGTGCCTGTATTATTAAAATAAACAACCGTCTTATGGTGATGATAGACCGGGATAGCAAAGTAAATATTCCAGTACAGCAAAAAATTCCAAATAAAAGCGCGCAGTGTGCAGCGCATCAGTCAGTATGGCAACATACTGGCTTTAATGTAGAGGTCGGACCAAGGCTAGGCAGTCTACGGCGTGATTTGGAACTATTCGCGTGCGAGTTAGATGCGGGCTTCGATGGCAGCGAAATTATAGAAACGCCGTCATGGACCAAAAGCCCGAATCTAAAGCTCACGTTTGTAAATCCTTACGATTATTCCCCATATGACTGGATAAATCCAAATGATCTTGAAAAAGTCTTGGACGCTTTTGTTACAGTAGAAAACACACAACAATTATTTAACAACAATTTGGACAAGTAGGAGCGCGCTTATGCCTCAGTATAAAGCACCGCAGAATGACTTTACCTTCCTGTTAAGGGATTGGTTAGACATTGATTCCCATTATAAAGCACTTAATGTAGACGGATTCGACTTTGATCTTGTTTCAGAGATTATAAATCAGGGTGCAAAGTTCGCTGAAGAGGTAGTTGCTCCTCTTAATAGAGAAGGTGATGAGCAAGGCTGCCGATTAGTAGATGGCAACGTATCTACTCCAGACGGTTTTTCTCAAGCTTATCAGGAATACATAGCGAACGGCTGGAATGCAATGTTGGGGAGTCCTGAATATGACGGTCAAGACCTGCCCTATTCAGCAGCTGTTCCCATCCACGAAATGCTTAATTCGGCGAATTTGAGCTGGCGCCTAACAACAATGCTAACCGAAAGTGCAGTATTGGCCGTATCTAAACATGCAACCGAAGAATTAAAACAACAATACTTGGCAAAACTCATCAGCGGCGAATGGACGGGCACCATGAACCTGACTGAGCCTCATGCAGGTACTGATCTCGCCCTATTATCGACAAAAGCTGAACCATTAGAAGATGGCGCATACGCGATCACCGGTAATAAAATTTTCATAACGGGTGGCGATCAGGATTGGACGAGTAACATTATTCATCTTGTGCTCGCACGACTACCTGATGCACCTAAGGGTGTTAAAGGCATCAGCCTATTTCTAGTCCCTAAAATGCTGATAGATGGCACTGGAGAACCGGCAGAAAAAAACAACCTCAGCGTGGGCAGCATCGAAAAAAAAATGGGCATCAAAGCAAGCCCCACTTGTGTCATGAATTACGATGGCGCTAAAGGTTGGTTAGTGGGTGAACCGCATAATGGCCTCGCCTGCATGTTTACAATGATGAATGACGCGCGTTTTCAAGTGGGTTTACAAGGGTTGGGTACATGTGAAGCCTCCTTTCAAGGAGCGCTTGCTTATGCTCGCGAACGCTTGCAGTCTAGAGCACCACAGGGTATCCAAGCGCCACAAAGCAAAGCGGATCCAATCCTTGGTCAACCTGATGTTCGCAAGATGTTACTCACACAAAAGGCATTTACTGAAGGATGTCGAGCGCTCTCTTTGCTTTATGCACAACAAATGGATGTTGAAAAATACGGAACTGATGACGAACAGCAAAATGCCAAAAAAGTCATCGCATTCTTGACCCCAATTTGCAAAGGCTTTATGACCGATATTGCCATGGAAGTTACTAATTTAGGTATCCAAATATACGGAGGTCATGGCTATGTCAGAGAATGGGGAATGGAACAACTTGTACGAGATACCAGGATTGCTCAGTTATACGAAGGCACAAATGGCATACAGGCAGCAGACCTTATTGGTCGGAAATTGACCCGCGATAACGGCCAAATGTTAAATGCTACAATGGCGTTGTTCAAAAGCAGAATCAAGAACATTTCCCACTCGCAAGATAGAGAAAAGGCAGTGAGTTTGCTCAACTGCTGGCAACAGGATTCTATGGCTCTGTTGGGAGGTAAACCCGAAGACTTAGCTGGTGTTGCGACAGATTATATGTATTACAGTGCGTACGTTATCTTAGGGATCCTTTGGCTAGAAATGGCAAACTGCGCTGAGAAAATGGAGCATAAAGCTCTGGCGCTTGGAAAACGGAAAACCTGCGATTTTTATATAAATCGACTTCTCGGCCGTAAGGATGTGCACAGACACGTGCTAGTTGTCTCGGCTGAGGACCTGCTGTCGGTTGCAGATGATGAGTTTGATTACAGCTAGTGATGCAAGCGTTGTCTATGCTCTGTTCAAGTGTTGCTGACATGAACATTGACAACGCAAGAATGGCAGCAAAAATCCAAGAACAGCATTTTTGGTAACCCCCGCTATACTTAAGTGTATTTTATCAAACGCAATTTATGTAACGTGCGTGTATATTCACCTCGAATACTTTTAGGGGAAGCTTAATGCGCACGCGAGACTCAATGCCAATACTTGACTTGTCAGCAATTAAGTTTCAACGATTCTTTGACACCTCATTAGACATGCTCTGCATCGTCGAAAAGAACGGGCGTATAAGTTATTTAAATACGCGCTGGACGGATATCCTAGGGCATACATTAGAAGAATTTAAAAGCGATAAATTCACGCAATTCCTTCATCCTGACGATGCAAAAGCAACATATAAAATCTTCCAAGACGTCATTCAAAACAAACCAACAACGGATTTCCAAAATCGATACCTCCATCGAGATGGTAAGTATCGATGGATTAGTTGGAACGCTACATACGATGCAGAACAGCAGTCGGTCTATTGCATTGGAAGAGATGTCACTGAACAAAAACGCATACAAGCATCCCTAGAGGTAATGGAACAAACAACAGGCGTTGGCGTTTGGGACATTGAACCAAACACTAATGACGTGTATTGGTCGAATAAAATACATGACATCCACGAGACTGATTCACAGGCCTTTACACCTGATTTGAATAGTGCCGTCTCATTTTATCCTCCGGAAGCACAGGATATCCTAGCTGAGTCATTGGAGAAACTCGCCGCTGGAGAAAAGGTAAAGTTTGAACTTCCACTCATCACAGCGAAAGGTAAACGCATATGGGTCGAGTCAAACGCTACCGCTGAAATAAGAGACGGAGTCGTTGTTCGTCAATACGGGACGTTCGAAGACATCACGCAGAAGAGAGAAGAACGCACTAACAACGAAAAGCTGAAAGAACGCGTTGAGCTTGCAATGAAGGCATCAAAGATCGGCGTGTGGGAGTATGATTCACTTACCGACCGGCTGAGCTGGGACGACCAGATGTTTGAAATGTACGATGTCGATAAAAACCGATTCAGTGGCTCGTTCGCCGATTGGGAAAATACGGTGGTACCGCAAGATCTAATCGCGGCAAAACGCTCGTTTGAAGAAGCAATAAAAAGCGATAATATTTTCGCCAATCAATTTCGAATACTCACACGTGACAAGCAAATTCGTCATATTTCGGCCATTGGAAAGGTCATCACCGATGCGCAGACTGGTGTAACCTATATTACAGGTATTAACTGGGATGTGACGGATCAAGAGATTTCAAAGCAAGCGCTGTTAGAAGCAAAAGAACAAGCAGAAGCCGCAGACATCGCAAAAAGCACCTTTCTCGCGAGTATGAGCCATGAGATCCGTACACCGCTAAACGGCATATTTGGTGCGCTGCAAATTCTGCAAACTAAAGATCAAGAAAAAGAGCAGAGTAAACTCATTGATACCGCATTAAACGCGACCAACGGCTTGACTAGAATCATTAATGACATCCTTGATTTTAGTAAAATTCAAGCCAACAAGTTAGTCTTGGACTACATCCCTGTTAACATCGTAAGCCTTGCACAAGATGTGGTAGACGAACAGTCACTATTAAAACGGCAGCAAAATGTCGATGCGCAGATCAAGGTATCCGAAGACGCTAAGGGGTTTTGGCATGCTGACCCATTGCGATTGAAGCAAATCCTGAATAACTTGCTAAGCAATGCGTTTAAATTTACCGCTGAGGGTACAATATCGATCGACTTGAGTGTCGTAGATGGTCAATATCAAGTCATCGTATCAGATTCTGGTATCGGGATGAGCAAAGAAGAAATTAAGCATTTGTTTGACCCGTTCACGCAGGCAGATAGTTCCACGTCGAGAAGATTTGGTGGTACTGGGTTGGGACTTGCCATTTCACAAAATCTTGTATCCCTCTTCGACGGCACTATTCAGGTCGAAAGCACACCAAATAAAGGTTCGAAATTTATCATTCAGTTTCCATTCGAAACCATTGAAAACGATGCTAGTGACGCGCCCAATGACGAAAATCTCGATGACATCGATTTAAGCGATTTTACAATTTTTGTTGCTGAAGATAATGACATCAATCAAACCGTAATCAGTGAAATGTTAAAGCCTTCGAAAGCCAAATTTCTATTGTTCAATGATGGGAAAGAGCTACTTCAAGGATTCGAGAAAAAGTGCCCCGATTTGATACTTTGTGATATTCAAATGCCCGTAATGGATGGAATGGAGGCTTGCCAAGAAATAAGGAAATTAAACAATGAGGTACCCGTTATTGCCTTTACTGCAAATGTCATGCGTTCGGATACACAAAAGTATCTTTCGAACGGGTTTAACGACATTTTAGGCAAACCATTATCACTATCGGATCTGAATAAGCTACTGAAGCAATATCTGCTTCCAGACAGCTAGCAACATCTCTTACGCGTCTCTAAGCGGTTACATATTGTCTTAAATGGTTGCGGTTCCTGCAATAATACTTCAATATGTAAAATAGTTGTTAAACTGTAGTCGTAAAAGTCGCCCCAAAAATGCTTAATACAATGAAAAAAACACCGCTTTTGTTTTGTTTCCTACTTGCTACATCTGCCTGCACACCTGCGCCAGAAACAAACTCGACGGAAAAAAGCGAACAAACTGCACCATCGACAACACCGTCAAATGCTGCAGAAAGTGAAGGACGATGGGAGCTGAACTTTTTTGATGATTTTGACGAATTCATGGAAGACAACTGGCAAGACCAAATACTATGGGTAAATAACGAAGATCAGTGCTACGTCCCATATGGTAAGCATGGTACTAGAGAAGTAAGCAATGGTACTTTGAAGCTTCGCGTAATCGACTTAGGTAAGAAGGTTCCATGCGATAACGTGGATAAGTTCGGCAAACAAAAACCAGACACGCAATATGTCGCAGGTCGAATCGCATCTAAGAACAGAAAAGAGTTTGTTCAAGGTAAGTGGACAGCGCGACTTAGAGTACCTGATAGTGGCCAGAACGGCATGTTTCCCGCTTGGTGGTTACTCGGTGCTTACAATAACGAACCTCCTGTTGAGGAAGAAGATGAAAACGTTTGTTGGCCGATGACCGGTTCAGGAGAACTTGATATTTTTGAGCATCACTCTGATGGTGGGCCAGGGCATTTTGCCGCGCGCGTAATCAAAAGCCTTGGTTATTGTGACGGCGGAGATTGGCAAGCTGAAATGGCTGTTGAATATGCAGACCTTGAGGAATTTAACGATTTTTCAGTTGAGTGGCTAAATAACGACATAATCTTCAGGTTAAATGAAAAAGAAATTTATCGTTTAAATGACCAAGGCGGCGACTATCCAGAACCATTGTTTGCCATTCTCAATTTTGCAAAGATAAACGACGCCCCAATGACCCAAAACTGGGAAATGGAAGTCGACTGGGTCAAGCATGAAGTCTGGGTCGATTAACGCATCAACACAAAAATCGCTAGCGCGACTCAGGCAGCAATGAAATTTTTTAACGTATCCAATGCATATTGCAAATCATTCTGGATATCGTCTTTGTCCTCCAGTCCGACTGATAATCGAATGAGGCTATTGCTAATGCCGTGCCGAGCTCTTTCTTCTTCACTGTAAGTAGAATGTGTCATACTTGCTGGGTGCTGTATTAAGCTTTCCGCATCACCAAGAGATACCGCCCTTTGTACAAGTTGAAGTGCATCCATAAATTGTAAGCCTTGCTGAAATCCCCCTTCCAATTCGAATGCAATCATCCCGCCGCCATAATGCATCTGCTTTTTCGCTAGTGCAAACTGACAATTATCAGTATCAAACGGGTAGTAAATCTTTTTAACAAAAGCATGTTTGTTCAACCAGCCGGCTATGTAATCAGCATTCAAAGCATGGCGTTGCATGCGCAGCTCAAGTGTTTTTAATCCCCGCAGGATCAACATGGCGGTAAATGGTGACATACAGGCGCCCGTCATATCTTTCACGCCTTCAAATCTAAAGCGCTCGATCAATTCTGTCGATGCGACCACCAAACCTCCAATTAAATCACCGTGCCCGCCAAGATATTTGGTTGCAGAATGCACCACAACATCCGCCCCCAAGTCTATTGGTCTTGTAATAACCGGCGTTGAGTACGTATTGTCAACAACGGATACGATCTCGTTTTGATTCGCAACGTGACAGACTTCAGCGATATCAATCAGTCGCATATTTGGGTTTGCTGGTGTTTCAAAATAAATGACTTTAGTTCTTGACGATATCGCTTCCGCGACATTATCTACATTTGTCATGTCGACATGTGTAACCGTAATCCCAAATTTGGACAACCCGTGGTTAAGAAATGCGTAAGTGCACCCATAGAGTGTTTTATCCACCAAAACTTCATCACCGTGTGATAACAGCGTCAATAAAACAGACGTAATAGCTGCCATACCCGATGCTGTGCATAGTCCAGCTTCAGCATTCTCAAGAGCAGCTATCCGCTTTTCTAGGATTGATAATGTAGGATTGGAGATCCTTGAATATATATGCCCTTCTGCGTTGCCTGCAAATCTGTCAGCACCTTGCTTTATATCTTCAAATGCAAATGTTGATGATAAGTGCAGCGGAGGATTCAATGCCCCTTCATGAAGTTGCGAGTCATAACCCGCATGAATCGCTTTTGTGCAGAACTTATTGCTTTGTATATTCGCCATGGCTTTGATTATTAATGTTTTGATATGGACGCATAATAAATCAATTAATATCGAATAAACTTGCTTTATATTGCGTTTAAAATAATATAATTGGCATTAGATGCTAAATTACCGACATTAATTGATTATTATGGACAGTGTTGATAAAAAAATAATAAGAGAGCTACAGCGCAACGGAAGAATGACAAATCAAGAACTAGCAGATATCGTTAACCTATCACCTTCACCTTGTCTCAGACGAGTAAAGAACTTAGAAAAAACTGGGATAATTTCGGGTTATTCAGCAATTGTGGATGCAGAGGCATATGGATTGCCCATCACTGTCTTCGTGAGAGTGCAGCTTGAAAAACACACTAATAACGTTGTCAATCACTTTGAAACCGAAATACTCAACACGGAGAATGTACTCGAATGCTTTGTCATGACGGGGCGCTACGATTATCTATTGAAAGTTGTTGTTAAAGACCTGCATGACTATGAACATTTTGTGAGAAAACATCTACATGCTATTGGCAATATAGCGAGCATTGATACAAGCTTTGCATATGGAACGGTAAAAGTTTCTAGAACGCTCCCAAGAGTTTGACGTTCATTGGCTAGTGCGCGTTAAATTTTGCGTTTGTGCTGGATGACACAGGTTTATTCGATACTCTGCAGTCTAATCGTTTAACATCTGCCTCTAACTCTTTCTTCATAGCCTCTAACTCTTTCTTCATAAAAGACAACTCAGACACCGGTGTTTGCATGGCAAAAGTATACGCGGTTTTGCGAGCGCTCATCTGCGGCGTCGAACCCTGAGTAATCGACAATTTGCGATTGCCCCCTCTATCACAATAAAGGGTAAATTCGGTTGTGTTTTTCGAGCCCTGCATATGCGCACGTATTCCTTCAAGTCTTCCACACACGAGATTTTGTTCACCTTGTGAGTTATTCACAGCGTCGACATATTCACTTACCGGCATCAACAGTACAAACGAATCACGTTTATTTTCATCACCTTTATCGTTTTTTTGTGAGAGCTGTTCATTTTGCAGACGGTAAATTTTTGGTGTCGAAGCCATTCTAATATTCACATCAGTAGGTAAGCCGTCTGGCGCAAAAAGATGCGTTGTGTTTTGCCAGTACACCATCGCGTCACAGGTTTTACCTGCATATTGGTAATGCGTATACCCTTGATAAAGATGGTTGGTACAAGCGCTCGAAAAAAATCCGGTCAATAAAAGTAAAAGCGCATGTTTAGACTTTTTCATTAAAATATGGCTATGTTCCCGATAATTGTTGCTGATTTATGTTTTGTACATTTAAATATAGGAATAGGACATTTGAAAGTCGCTGTAAACCCTTCCCTGGGCGCTCTGCGAAAACATCCATGTTTTCGAAGCTTTCAAATGTCCTATTCCTATAATCAACTGTTAATCAAATATTTAGTAACTCAGCATCAATTATCGGGAACATAGCCTAATCTATAGATGGCGTAAGTGAGAACTTTGTACTAACAATGCGTGACCAAAAGGTTGTTAGGGCTAGCTACATTTGACGATTAAGTATCCGCCTGCAAAACGTTTTTAAACTCTTTTTTGAACCACTTAGTTAGCATTCTAGTTTCGTAAAACAGTGGTTCTGAGGAACGCATCCTAGAAGCACCTTGCAAATAGTTCATGTCCTTGAGGTTTAAGCTTTGCGATGACACTACTTCGCCGCTGTCGTCTTTCACCTCATAGCTAAATGACATCCGAGGAATATCAATTTGGCGCATGATCCTTACATCACTTAATCCACTGCCGAACTTTACGCCAGCTGTCCTTGTATCGCCAGCTAAATCCAGATTATCTACGACAACGTTCATGCTAAAACCGTCGGGAAGTTTCCCAACTAATTCTTCAAATGTGCCGTGAATGTTTTTAAATACGCGATGACGGTATTTTTTCGAATTCGGATTGCCATTCGAACGACGCACATCAGTATAAGAGCGCGGCTTTTCCCAGTTAATTGTCAGCGCACCTTCCATGCTTTCTGTTACCACGAGATCATCGTTTACAACAGTTAGCACGTCTGATTCATCTGCAAAGCTTGTGGATGAATACATCAATGCGAATAGCGTTGGAATCATTGTACAGAAAGTCAGCATGGAAGTTTTCATAGCGTTCTCAATTTTAGTGAAACAGCACGCGGTCGGCGTGTTTCTTCTATCATTGTTAATGCGACAACAATAAAACGATCAAAGTTCCATCACTTACCCCAATCGAAAGACAGAACACCCGACGTCTGAATAAGACCACAAAACTTGTCTAAATCGGCGCCAAATAGATAGGGGTTTTTGTCCCCACCGACGCAGTACAACTTGTGAAAATCCAACACGTCCTGATGCTTTTGCGTGAGTTCAACAATATAGTCTGTCTGATGCGGAAGAAGTGACATATTGTTGTGTAAAAAGTCATCGCGCAATGATGACAGCATCATAGTCTCGGGCGCTTCAAAAAACGCTTGTTTCCATTCAATGATAGTATTAAACACACTATCGTCGTCATCTGACGCTAAATGGTCGATACTGAATATTGCAATTAAAAAAACAATGAGGATTAACACCTTGCCTAGCATAGGATAATGACCTTTTCTTTTTGAGCCTCAGTGCAGACATGTGTATGTCATAACTCACCCAATTTTATTTATAGATGATTCTACGTATATCGACAACTTTTATAAATTGCCTAAAAAACACGCAAGTATTCAAATCTAAACGGTATCTATGAACAAATTTACATCAATAACGGCGGCAAATAGCGTAGATATTGATCGAGGTTAAAGAGTCTGTAATCATGTCGGATATAATCCAACACAATGATTGTGTAATTATAGTAAGTTCAGGGTATGAATCAGAGAATTAAAGTGAAGGACATAACACCTGTTAAGATTCAAAAGCCAACGAATAGCCCGCAAAAGCCGGATTATTCTGGGCGAAGTAGAATCTATGTTAGGGCTGTTGAAGGTGTTATAGAGAATTTTCGCAGACTTTTTGGATTCATCTTTTTGGGCATTTTCGCAGTAGGGCCCTGGCTCACATATGATGGACAACAAGCTATTTTGTTCAATATTGGCGAACAGCGATTTACTATTTTCGCGCTGACCTTATGGCCGCAGGACCTTACAGTATTAGCGTATATATTAATTGTTTCTGCGTTCGCATTATTTTTTATTACCACATTTGCTGGCCGAGTCTGGTGCGGCTTTATGTGCCCGCAAACGACTTGGACATATATCTACATTTGGTTTGAACATAAAATCGAAGGCCCGCGAAACAAACGAATGGCGCTGGATAAAAGAAAGTTAGACGCGGATAAATTTATAAAAAAATCAGCTAAACACGGCGCGTGGGTATTAACAGCGCTGCTGACATCCTTGACCTTTGTTGGCTATTTCACGCCAATCCATCAGCTTTTCATTGACTTTTTCACTCTCGATACAACCTTTTGGGTTGCCTTTTGGGTGTTGTTCTTCACCGGTTGCACATATGCTAACGCGGGATTCATGCGAGAAATCATGTGCACGCACATGTGCCCGTACGCACGTTTTCAGTCTGCCATGTTTGATAAAGACACCTTTACTGTTTCTTATAATCCCGCGCGCGGTGAAACCAGGGGGCCTCGCTCTCGTAAAACAACGCAAGAACAGCTCGCAGAAAAAGGACTTGGCGACTGTATTGACTGCAACCTATGTGTTCAAGTTTGCCCTACAGGGATTGATATCCGCAATGGTCTACAATATGAGTGCATTAACTGTGGCGCGTGTATTGATGCTTGTAATGGCGTTATGGATAAAATGGGCTACGAAAAAGGGTTAATTGGCTTCACGTCTGAACACCAGCTCGCTGGCGGTACTACAAAAATCTTCAGACCCAAGCTGATAGGCTATGCGTTAGTACTTACGGTAATGTGCAGTTTATTAGTGTGGGAAATCGCGTCACGTGTACCACTTGAGCTTGATATTATTCGCGATCGCAACTCACTTGACCGAGAGAATATGGAAGGCCTTATTGAGAATGTTTACACATTGAAAATCCTCAACAAAAGCCAAGAAGACGCCGTGTATCAAATAAGTATTAGCGGAATCGAATCACCTAAACTTTATGGCGACAGTGAAGTATCAGTCGCCGCCGGAGAGGTTTATACATTGCCGGTGACCGTCGGCGTTGAAATAGATAACTTAGAGGTCGGAACACAAAAAATGTATTTCCACGTGGACACCGTTAACACCCAAGGACAAACGATAAAAGTCGAAGAACCCACCACCTTCATATTTACCGGTGTCTTCTAACTTTCACTTCTCGGGCTTTACGCCCGATTTTATCCTCGATGCAATCGAAAGCCTGGATCTCACAGTAGATTCAGGATTACTTGCGTTAAACAGCTATGAAAATCGCGTCTATCAATTTAGAGCAAGTGATAACCGGCGCTACGTCGTCAAATTTTATCGCGGTCAAAGATGGACAGAAGAACAGCTTCAAGAGGAGCTGTCATTTACTCGTGAATTACATGAACACGAAATTCCGGTGGTTGCACCTGTTGTTATTGATGGGAAATCACTTCATTTATACGAAGGCTGTTTTTTTGCACTTTTTCCATCGGTGGGTGGTCGACAGTTTGAAATTGATAATATTGACCAGATAGAATGGGTTGGCAGACTCTTGGGCAGGATGCACCGGGTCTCATCTTCCAAGACCTTTGAGCATCGTCGCAACCTTTCAAAAAAGTCGCATTTAACTGATCCGAGGGATCAACTACTCAATTCAACACTGATCCCCAGCGCCATTTCGCATGCATTTTTTACTGTACTGGAACAGTTAAAGGGGCTTGTTGAAGAGCGATGGGTTGAAGACTTTACCACTATTAGACTGCATGGTGACTGTCATCCAGGAAACATACTGTGGAATGAACAGCCTATCTTTGTCGACCTAGATGACTGTTGTAATGGTCCTGCGATACAAGACATGTGGATGATGTTCAGTGGCGATCGGCAAAACCAACTCATGCAGCTTGATGCGTTTGCAGAGGCTTATGATGAATTTAATACGTTTCCGTCAAATCAGCTGGCATTGATAGAGCCGTTGCGAGCCATGCGCATGATCCACTACACAGCGTGGTTAGACAAACGCTGGCAGGACCCAGCATTTCCAAGAGCATTTCCTTGGTTTGCAGACATAAAATACTGGGAACAACAAATCCTGTCATACAAAGAGCAAATCGCTAGTATTCAAGAACCGTCCTTATCATTATTTCCTTAAGTCCTTAAGCAAAGCGACATAGTCATCTAGGTAATAACTCAGTATCAATTAATTGGTCAGAAGCGTCGTGATAGAAGCACAAGCCTAATGCGGGACGTTTGAGCTGGGCTAACTAGCTGCGGGATTGTTGATGTGTAAAAGACGCTTTGCACCATCCCTGGTCGCTCGGGCTCGCGCGTCCTTGCGCGA
>DDLV01000097.1 GCA_002340325.1 Glaciecola sp. UBA2563
CTCAAAGGGATGGGTAAGCTCAACACCCACTGGCGAACTGGATAGCCTTGTAGGACATCATCGACCAGTAATTTAGCGCTTTCAGCCATGCGTCTGGCGCCGCAACTTGGGCAAAATCCCCGTTTCTTGCAGCTAAATGCAACAAGCTTCTCATGTTTGCAGTCATCGCAAACGACCCGCAAAAATCCGTGTTCAAGACGACCACACTTAAGAAATTCATCAAATTCTTTTTCAACATGATAAGGCAGCGATTTACCTTGCTGTGAGAGGATTTCTTTAAATTCTGGGCAGTACCGCTCAACCAATTGATACAATAATGTTTGTTCGGGACGATGTCGGCGATACGTAAAGTGTTGTTTAACTAACAATGGCTCACTTGCCGAAAGGTGTTTAGGCTTACGTTATTTTACCTGAAGAGTACTCATAAAAAATACTGCTCGAAAGGTGTGAAATGAACGTTTCTTGGTGATCGGCGAACGACTGCAAAGTCGGTGCTTGAGCCAGTTTCCCACTATTTTATTTTGTGTCTAGGCTGATTATAGTCATCCGGATTTTTTCTTTTAAGGCAAAAACGGGTTTAACTGAGAATTGTTCGCCAATCAGATTTCCCAATTTACTGAAGCTAAGCCCATGATCTGTTAACGATTGACTCGTAAAAGGAGGGTATTCAACAGCTAGTAGCTCAACCTCAGGTTTGTCAGCTTGGACATCTTGGTGAATCGTGATAGCTAAGCAAATGAGGGCCAAAATACAGCGCATACAAATCTACCGGGCTAAATAGTATCGATTGCGTTCAAAGAAGTCCGTTGCATCATCTCGGCGCACTAATTGCCGGATCACAAAGGTATCGTTAGACACTTCATACACATTGCGGATATCCGCTGGCTTCTGATTGTCTTGGCCTCTATATTCGGTGGTAATTTGAAGAACATTATTTCCGAGTTTACGGCGCTCGATGATAGGATAACCGTTAATTCTCGTTCCTCCTCTTGAAATATCTAGCCGTTCAATAGAATTATATTTAGGCTCCTGCGGGTAGTTGAGACGATAAACGATTCTTCGGTCATCTACGGAATCCATTTGTATCGTGACCGGGATCTTCGTAACTTTCTCTGTAGTGTAGTCGATGTACTGCAGGTCACCCTCCCAGAGTGACCCCAACAAGGGCTCAAAGTCCGAACGAGAAATGGCAAGTTCAGTTTGTTTAAAACGCGTGGAAAGTGCTTCTTCACAGTTATCGACCGACAGTGTTTCTTGCCCTACCAGCGACGTTTGCCAGCAATCATCTTGAATAGAACAGTAACATGCCTGAATATCGAACTTTGTTGCCCAACTGGTGATTGAGTCGCGAGAAAACGTTGCTAGTGACATTGAGAGCAGGCGTTGCTTTTCACCCGTACCCAATACGCGATCATTGATATCGGTATAATTGTCACTACTGAACTGAAAATCGTCATCTACACCGAGTGTGTCAATTATCGCGGTTTCAATATCAGTGACCAATTGACCGTCTAGTGACATTTCAAGGTTTTGAACAAGTGCTGGCCCTACCCCTTTATTGTCAATCTCAATACTGAAGCTTTCTGCATCACTTTTCGCCGTGATGCTTAAATGAGGCCAGACCGATGCCTTTGCACTGGACCGGGCGGTGGATACTTCAACCGCCGAAATAAGGATGGCAACAATAGATAAGATTAACGCCAAGATACTTACGATTCTTTCCCAATTAAAGGAATTATACTTTTCGTTATCCATCACTCTGCCTATTTAAAATCGTTGTCGATTAGCTCAATAAATCGACAATAAAAACCCCACTGTAGCGTTAATAACCTTATTTTTACAGCCTAGTATTCTAGTAAAACCACTTTTATTGGCTAGCTAGCTTCGATTGCAAATGTGACACCGCAATATCGAATGTCCTGTCGATACCGGTGGTTATATCGTCGACCGTGCGCTCAACAAATATGTGCGGTTTGATTCCTACACCGACATAGTCCTCACCATTCGGCCATCATCTCTTTTGATACAAATTCGCACACGGCCGCCACCGGCAGTTCCAAAGCCAAGTTGTTGAGTATAATAAAGATTTAAGCCATTTACTACCCTCTATGACAGCTGAATTGAAGGCTTGTTTCGTGTTTATCAAATTGAAAAATGCCTATCAATAATACTGCTTAAAGTTTGTAAAATTTACGTTTTATGGTTAAAGGCGAATGGCCGCATCATGCCCTGAGTCATTCAACAAGTATTTTATGCAGCTAAAAGCGGAGAATTTCGCTCTTTTAATGCTTTTAAATATTTAGACTCATCATACGGTGTTTTCGTTTTCCAACATTTAAATACAATTCTTGCCCATTTGTATGCTAAAGCTCTTACCGCTTGATTGTGAGACTTGCCTTTTGCTTTTTGATTGGCGTAGTAAAGTCCTGCCCAATACGATTGATGCACACTTTTTTCTGCCCATTCAATAAAGCTCTGCCTAATGAAGGTTGAGCATTGCCAACGCCAATGCACCCACTCTGATTGCCCACTGCGCTCTGTCACTGGCGATAGTCCTGCGTAGTTTTGTATTTCTAATGCACTGTTGAACCGAGTTCTGTCTTCACCTAATGCACCCAGTAGCCTTGGTGCTAAGCATGGGCCAGTGCCAGGCAATGAAGTAAACAACTCAGCATCCGGCATTTGATGAAACAGTTCATGGATAGCGTTGTCGAAAACACGTATGTTTTCTACTTGCGTGATGATTTGTTTGCATAGTGCAACCACTAGCAGTTTGTGTGGCATTATCACTGCCTCATCTTCCGTCAAGGCAAGTGCATTGTTAATGCCTTCAATGCGTTTGGCGACGTTTGATACTGATTTGCCACCATAGGACTTGAAGAACTTCTCAATAGTACTGACCCTAGTGCGCTTAATCTGTTGCAAACTCGGCCACTTGATTAAAAAGTCGCAGAACATCTCAGTATTTCGATGAGAAAACCACTCCAATGGCTGTGGGTAATATTGTTTTAGTGCGGCAATAAGCCTATTTGTACACCGTCGTTTATCCTCCACGAGCATCCTACGCTGCTCCACTAGATGGTTGAGTTTGCGCGTATCTGGACTGCTTGGCCTAAGCGGTTTCACTTTGTTTGGATAATTCAACATCATATCCAATGCTAAATGTGCATCGGATGGGTCATCCTTAGCACCGCTTGGATACATGGCTTCTCGATAACGGGCTAATGTTAAACCATGAATGGGAAAGACGGTAACGAACGAATACTTCTGCAAGGCATAAACGATTGGGCCTTTGTTCGTTTCAAGAACAACAGCAATATTACCTTTCACTCGCTTATGCAAATCAAATAACCATTGCTCAATGGCTTCAGGCGAATGTTGAATGACATGATATTCACGTTTTTCAACATCTTTGATTTGCACGCACACATCGTGCTTTTTATCTGCCCAATCTAAGCCGACACACACAGCAAAATTGCGTTTCAAATCATTCATGACAAATCTCCAAAATAAGTGAAATTTGCTATGTACTCTTCACTCGTCGAAAGCAATATAGAAACTTATCAAACGATAATATGCCCTGAGGATTCGTTTTGAGTAAAGATACCTGATGCATCGAAAATAAAGGGGAAATTATCGAGTAATTTGTCGGTGCAGTTCGTATACATCAAGCATATAACCTTAATTATCTTAAGCGATAGAACCTAAGGTTGAATGACTATAATGTCGGTGGAGCAGACATCTAAGTCCTAATTTATGACTCACCACTCATCGCTAATAATTGAAAGTGGAAAACTCAGCTGTGAAGGTCCAAAATACGTACTGAAGAGCCATCTCAACCTTCAGATATCAATGACTGAAGCTCTTGATTCTGCAGTGATTTGAGCCTTTGCTATTGATGTCCATGCCAACAAAGGTAATGCGAAAATGAGTAAAATGAGGTGGATATTTTTATTGCTGTGCATCTCTAGTCCTTTTAGAGAAGCAATCGAAATTAAACATCGTAAATTGAACATGACAAAAGCTAGCGCAATTAGCCTATAGTTACTAGATTAATGAAGGTGTAAATAACTGATTAAGGAATTCTCATGATAAGTGTTGGCGACGCTTTACCTGAAGCAACTTTTTCACTGCTCTCTGGCGGTGATATGCAAAACCCTTCAACAAGCGATCTTTTTGCAGGCAAAAAGGTGGTGCTATTCTCTGTTCCTGGCGCCTTTACGCCAACCTGCTCTCAGGCGCATTTGCCTGGCTATGTGGCATTGGCGGATAAGCTAAAGGAGAAAGGTGTAGATAGTATCATATGCATGTCAGTCAACGATGCGTTTGTTATGAACGCATGGGGCGAGGCGTCCAATGCTGAACATATTACCATGCTGGCAGATGGTAACGGTGCGTTTGCGAAAGCAATTGGTTTGGACATGGATACTCAGGGATTTGGTGGTATTCGGTCGCAGCGATTTAGCCTAATGGCAGAAGATGGCGTGGTGAAAATTCTCAACGTGGAAGCGGGTGGAAAATTTGAAGTGAGTGATGCTGAAACAATGTTGGCTGCTCTTTAGTTTTAAAAATACATCAATATCAAGTCACTTAAAAAAGGTGCGCAAAACAGCTTTTGCGCACCTTATGGGAAAAAAACAGAGTTGTAATTACGTTATTGCTTTGCAATCAAATCTATTGAAGTTGAAACACGACTTGCGATTTTATCAGCTACCCTGTCCGCGTCGTTACTGATCGCAAATTCCAGCGGTGATTGACCGTTGCACTTAAGGCCGTTTTCGATCGCTCGAATATTCAGTCCGTGCTGCTTCATTAAGTAACGCAGCTTAATGGTATTGTTTTCCTGAATAGACTCACAAACCTGAACAAGAGCTTCTTCAGTTGGTTGCTGGGTTGCCTGAGCGACGCCAGCAAAAGCAGTGATAGTAATGGTTGCAACTAAGCCAAAAGATTTGATTGATGATTTCATTGAATTCTCCAAATAACTAAATTTATGTGTAAACGGAATGTTGTTTAGACATTTGTTGTGTCTTGTATTACTAGTCGGGGAATAAGTGCAAAAAGTTACATGTAAAAGTGTTTCATTTAGCCGTGGAATGTTTCAATTCATGTCGTTTGTAACGAATGAAATATTCTGTGATAATTTTTGCAAATCCTTCGAAACAATGGCTTTTAATATGTCAGCTTATTAAGAGGTTGTTCATATTTGCTATCGAAGTTTTGATTAATTCAATATTCAAGGAGTGTAGAAGTGATAGTGCTAACATATACAAAATCAGTGGTATTAGTGTTTGTTTTTCTTCTTGCGTTTGGTTTAAAAACACATGCATCTACAAGCTGTCAGGACGCTCAGACACTAACACCTGAGCCGCTTCCGAATTGGACCTACATGAATAATCTTAGCAAAGACGACTTCAAAATTACCCCAGAACATGCTGAGGTAACTTATCAAACTCGCTCTGCTGATAACTCAATGCAAACAGCAGGCATTACAATTTCAAAGACTGATCCGAACGGCAACTTTCTAAGACAAATTTGGGGAGACTCTGATATAAGATCTACTCTTTTAGAAGCAGGCCCATTTGGATACCCGGTCATGAAAGGCTCAATGGTTACACTTATAGGTGACTACTATGTTCGAGTAGGGGGAAAAGGAACCGATAAGAGCGAATATTTTTCTTTAATAATCGAATGCGCAATTAAAAGTGCCATGATAGATGACAGTATCGATCTCAATACATTGACCATTTCTAATTAGATTTCGGGCAGTCATGTGACTTGTGTAAGTCGGCTGCCCGTGGTCGGATCAACTGAATGCTGCTATGTGCTGTCAGACGCTTTACTTACTAGCACTATTCATCCGTTGTTTATTGCTCATCGTTCGACAATGGCTTCATATGAGGGAAAAGAATAACGTCTTTGATAGTCGGTGTATAGGCAAATAACATGACCAATCTATCTATTCCAATTCCTTCACCCGCCGTTGGTGGTAAGCCATATTCGAGTGCACGAATATAGTCATCATCAAAGTGCATGGCTTCATCATCGCCTGCATCTTTTTCTTCTACCTGTTTACGGAATCTTGCGGCCTGATCTTCTGAGTCATTTAACTCAGAGAAGCCATTCGCAATCTCTTTACCACCGACAAAAAACTCGAATCTATCCGTAATAAACGGGTTTTCATCATTGCGTCTTGCAAGCGGAGAAACTTCCCAAGGATACTCTGTGATAAAGGTCGGCTGCTCTAATTTTTCTTCTGCCGTCGCCTCAAAGATTTCACACAGATACTTTCCAGCGCCCCAAATGCCATCCACTTCGGGCTCTTTGATGTGCAGCTGTTTGGCCATTTGCTTAAGCTTGGGCAGATTATTTTCAGCATCTTTAATCGCTTCAACATCTGCTTGTGGCCAATACTTGATAATTGCATCTGCCATCGATAATCGCGCAAATGGTTGGCCAAAGTCATAGGTGACCTGAGATTCAACTTCGCCATCGTCATTTTTGATAGTGTTAATAACATCTTTGGTACCAAGAATATCTGTAGCCAATGACCGAAGCATATCTTCAGTAAGGTTCATCAAATCCCGATAATCGGCATAGGCTTGGTAAAACTCTAGCATGGTAAATTCAGGGTTGTGGCGAGTAGATAAGCCCTCATTCCTGAAATTGCGATTTATTTCAAACACCCGTTCTAAACCGCCCACGACCAAGCGTTTTAAATACAACTCCGGTGCGATACGAAGATACATATCGATATCAAGCGCGTTGTGATGTGTGATAAATGGCTTTGCCGTTGCGCCACCGGGTATCACCTGAAGCATTGGCGTTTCTACTTCCATGAATCGTCTTTCAGTCAAATATTGCCGAATACCGTTCACGACTTTACTTCGTATAACAAAGGTTTTACGGGTATCTTCACTTACGATCAAATCAACATAACGCTGGCGATATTTTGTTTCTTGATCGGCAAGTCCGTGGAACTTTTCAGGTAGTGGTCTTAATGACTTTGTAAGTAACTTGTACAGTTCCATATTGACATACAAATCGCCTTTCCCGGATTTGTGGAGTTGTCCGCTTACGCCGATGATGTCACCAATATCCAATGACCCATAGGTCGCTTTAATTGCTTTTTGTACGCCTTTATCAGCATACGCTTGAATACGTCCAGACATGTCCTGAAGAAGCAAAAACGGACCTCTTTTTGCCATGACACGGCCGGCGACGGCAACATAAATGTTTTTTTCAACCAACGCTTCTTTTTCAAACGCTGCATACTCATCTTGGATATCTTGTGCGTAGTGTTCACGGGTAAAGTCGTTAGGAAAACCGTTTGAAGAACACTGTATGCGAATGTGCTCTAGCTTAGTTCTTCTTTCCGCAATTAATTTATTTTCGTTTGTGTTTTGCACTGTCATTGATTTTCCTAATCCTGCGCACTTTTTTTACGCTGTTTTATTTATAATCCACTCTTAAGACTAGCTACGATAAACTTATTCAAATCACCATCCAATACGGATTGTGTATTTCTGGTTTCAACGCCCGTTCTCAGGTCCTTTATCCTAGAGTCATCTAGCACATAAGAGCGGATCTGGCTGCCCCAACCAATGTCAGATTTACTGTCTTCCATGGCTTGCTTCTCGGCGTTTTGCTTTTGCAACTCAAGCTCATAGAGTTTTGCTTTGAGCTGCTTCATAGCCTGGTCTTTGTTCCTATGCTGAGACCTGTCATTTTGACACTGAACCACTGTATTGGTGGGTAAGTGCGTAATGCGCACTGCCGAATCGGTTCTGTTAACATGCTGACCACCTGCGCCTGACGCTCGATAGGTATCTATGCGTAAATCAGCAGGATTGATATCAATATCAAGGTCGTCATTCACTTCTGGGTACGCAAATGCCGATGCGAAAGACGTGTGGCGTCGATTACCCGAATCAAAGGGGGATTTTCGAACAAGGCGGTGCACGCCGGTTTCGGTGCGTAACCAACCAAATGCGTACTCGCCGCTGAATTTTATCGTGGCGCTTTTAATGCCAGCCACGTCACCATCGGAAACTTCAATTAGCTCTGTTTTAAAGTTTTGCTCTTCACCCCAGCGCAAATACATTCTTAGCAGCATATTCGCCCAATCTTGCGCTTCAGTGCCGCCCGACCCTGATTGAATGTCCAAATATGCATCGCTTTGGTCATTTGCACCAGAAAACATGCGACGGAATTCAAGTAATTCCAGTGCTTTTATGAGTTCATTTAGCTCTGATTCAGCTTCGTCAAATGTCTCTTGGTCTTCAGCTTCAACCGCGAGTTCAACCAATCCTTCGACGTCTTCTATACCTCGCTCGAGCTGAGTAATCGTATCAACAACCTGCTCCAACGCCACTTTCTCTTTTCCGAGTTTTTGTGCATTTTCTGGGTCATTCCATACATCAGCGGATTCTAATTCTCGCGAAACTTCTTCTAGGCGCTCTTGTTTAACATCGAAGTCAAAGATACCCCCTGAGCGTTTGCGCTCGCTCTCGGACATCAGCTATGGCTGTTTTTATTGGATTTACTTCAAACATGATTTTTCTAGATTTAAAAATGAGCGCGAAGTGTACAAAAATTACGTTGAATTTGAAAGCGTGCAAGCTTACGTCTGAGGTGAATAAGTGTTTTGGATGAAAAAAACGACAATCTCGAAACCTTACTAAGAGTTAATGTTTAGGTCACCGTTACGTAAGTGAGGTTTTTCTATAATTACAACATGACTTGATAGCGGCAACGTCAGGCTTACTTAAATCAGACAACTAAAAAAATTAGAGGCTACCTATAATGCAAATCATGCAAACACATAATTCGATTTTTATGAAAAGGCTTTTAACTACTACCAGCATCCTATCCTTGATCATTGGCGCTAATGTTCAGGCGCAGCAAGACAACGGATGGTTTATAAAACCCAGCTTTGGGATCAGTACGCTATCTGACCAAAGCGGAAATGCAACGAATGCAGGACAGTTTGACGGCGATTGGGATGTAAAAACGAGTTCAGGTTTTAATGCTGGACTTGGTCTGGGTTATCAATATAACCCCAATATAAGTGTCGAAGTATATTGGGAGTATCGTACAAATGACACTGATACCACCATTGCATCGACTGGAGATGTGCTTGAAGGTAATTATGCGTCAAATATGTTCTTTTTAAACGGTTATTATCACCTTACACCAAATCAAAAATGGCAAACCTATGTTGGCGCTGGAATAGGTTGGACGCAGGAAATTGATATTGACCTGGAAGAAAATGGTGTCGAACGTTCATATTCCGGTGATGGTGATATTGGTTTTCAGTTGATGGTAGGCGCTGATTATGAAGTTTCAGATAATCTCCTGCTAAATGGAGAGATCCGTTATGGCGCTATGTCATCAGTCGAGATGACAGGTGAGGAAAACGCCACCGGCACATTGACAGGCTTTGATTACAATCCACTGACAATAGGTATTGGCCTAAAATATAAGTTTTGAGTATTCCTATCAAAGACCATGTTTTCTTCTCGGTGGAGATTACATGGTCTTTGCTTAATACAGGTCTATATGCTTTATTTTATGTGGATCCGAAGAACTTCTTAAAAAACTGGATTTGATTTAATGCGCGTATTGATTATTGAAGATGACCGTGCCGTTGCAGAGTATATTAAAAAAGGACTCTCTGAACTTGGGCATGTAGCTGACGTTGCCTATGAAGGCAAAGAAGGCATGTTTTTAGCGACGACAGAAAACTATGACGCTCTGGTCCTCGATCGCATGATCCCAAATGTTAACGGCATGACAATTTTAAATGCGCTGCGCGCATCAAACATAGATACGCCAATAATTATCTTAAGTGCAAAAGGAAAGGTTGAAGACAAAGTCGTTGGCTTGAAGGCGGGTGCTGATGATTACATGACAAAACCTTTTGCCTTTGAAGAGTTAATGGCCAGACTGGAAGTATTATCTCACCGAAAGACCAAGTCCGATGAAAGGCAAACGGAGTTAAAAGTTAAGGACCTTGTGGTTGATTTACTTGCGCGTACGGTTTTTCGAAACGGTGAGGAGATACAGTTACAATCTAGAGAATTCACTTTATTAGAGTACTTGCTTAAACACAAAGGTCAGGTGGTCACACGTACCATGCTGCTAGAGAATGTCTGGGATTACCATTTCGACCCTCAAACCAATATCATTGATGTACACATTTCCCGATTGCGCAACAAGATCGATAAAGGACATAGTACCCCTCTTATACAAACCAAACGTGGTGCAGGCTATATCATTGCTCAGGATGAGTAATGCGCACAATCGGCAGATACAGACGTAGCTCTAGCTTTATTGTTGGTGTATTTTTCTCCATCCTGCTAATGGTAGGTGTGTTTTTTGTCCTATATTTTGTTGTCTTGGCAGATGAAAACTCGCTTCTAAAGGAATCTGAAGAAGCGATTGGCGCTGAACTTCAGCTGTTCGAAAAGATATTTGAGCATGAAGGTATTGCCGAACTAGAAAAAGCACTGGTTCAAAAGAACAGTGATCCAGAAAACACATTTTTTTATGCATTTAAACGCAATGCTGACGCCCAATTAATTGGCAATATACCTAATTGGCCAATTGTCTTTTCCGAACCACCAAAAGGTAATTTCGTCTTTTTTGAAATTGCTCACGAACTTCTTCAAAGCAAAACAAAGAGCATCCGTATTGGTAGCGAGCACTACGATATCATGGCAATCATCAAAAAGCTGCCCGATGGCAATGAACTATTAGTTGGTCGCAACATCGATGATATCGAAATAGCGCTATGGGTAGCGGGTACATTTGGTTGGTTAATGATTTCAATATTATTTTTGGTATCGGCATTGAGTTTAGCAGTTGGCTATTTTGTCGTATTACGTTTAAATCGAATTGCTGAATCAACAGAAAACATAGTCGCTTCAGGTAATTTGTCTGAGCGATTGCCGGTTGATAGCTCATGGGATGATTTGAGCAAACTATCCATAGTATTAAATAAGATGCTGGATGAACTCGAGGAAATGGTAAACGGCATCAAATCCGTTTCAGATAATATTGCACATGACTTGCGAACGCCATTGGCAAGGTTGAGGCAGGATGTAGAAGCATTTTCACTACCTCAAAAACGAGAGATGCTGCTTGATGAAGTGGACAACATTTTATCTATTTTTAACGGTTTATTACGTATTTCAGATATTGAGTCGGAAAAACAGAAACGCGCCTTTGCAAAGAGAAATATTGGCCTTATAGCAAGAGATGTTGCTGAAATGTATTCACCGATTGCTGATGAAAAATCTATCTCATTAGATGTTGATATTTCGGACGCAGATATCTATTCAGACCGAGATTTGTTGTTTCAGTGCTTTGGCAACCTAATTCACAACGCGATTAAATTTACTCCCAACCATGGAAAAATCACTGTTACGTTGCAAACAATGGATAGCAAAACGATTTTCTCTATTTGCGACACAGGTATTGGTATACCCGATGAGGATAAAGAGCGCGTCACACAGCGTTTTTTTCGCGTTGATAAAAGTCGAGCATCGAGCGGTAACGGGCTTGGATTGGCGATGGTTGCAGCTGTGGTAAAACTGCATGGTGCTAAATTAACATTCTCGGATAATCCTAACGCTGAAACGGGGCTTTGCTGTCGCATCTTATTCGAAGAATGATCCTTAACTGAATTATATTTTTGGAGCTATTTGCATAACCTGGTTGGAATTTTACGATTATCGCTGAGTTGTTTTACGCTTTTTTTGTGGAAATTTTGTGGGATTCAAAATTACTTAATGGCGGCCCCAACAAAAAGCCGACGTACGCACTTTTGATTCGTCAGTCTCTTGTGTACGTATTCCAGGCACTTAGGTTTTTGGTAAATAAATAGCCGCAAAACTTGCAAGGCTGCCACTTTGGACTCTATTTAATAGGCGGTTAAAAGAAAGACATATTAGTTTGATTAAAATCCATCTATTAACAAATCTATACCTGACTTAATTTCCTGTCGCATGCTCAAGAGATCCAAATCACTTAATGGCTTGAGTCTTCGTTTAGAGACTGTGGCAATATCGAGGAGGTCGATATACATATCGTGACCGTTGATTTCGCAGCCGACCTGAAGATATTTAATTAAGTCCTTGTCATTTTTGGGTTTAATAGGCGCAACTAAAATACTTTCAACATCATTGAAGACAGTATTTGTCAAAATAACAACTAAAGAATCGCTATAATTACAGACAAAAAACTGTTCAATCATCAAGTTGACCAATTTTTTCAGAAAATGTGCCTTGTTCTAGTATTTGTTGGTTGTGTTTTTGTATTGCGTTAACGTTTTCATTCAACCATTTATCTCGTTTCTTAGCCTTTACTTCTGAAATAAGTGCCGCTTCGAAGACTTCAGATAACTTAATATTTAATGACTTTGCTTCATTAATCAGTGCACGGCTTATAGAAGTATTGCAAGACACTTTCTGTCGCATTTTTACGCCCCTTCAACAAAAAATATGCGCTTCTTTAATGCGCATAAATAAGTATAACAAGTCTAGAAGCAAAAAAAACATAAAAATCTAAACGTAAGGTATCCAATAGCTATCAATATTTGATTTAACTGCAAATGATAGGTATTTATTATCAAGTAACCTTTTCAAGCTTAGGTAAAATAGGAAGTTCTGTTCAGCACACGAACCCTGCAAAACTTTTTTTCTGAATTGTTTTCCTGAAGAATAAAATTCCTCAACTAACCGTTCTTGCGCATAAATTTATGCAGCTTTTTGCATGAATATAGTAACTTCGGCCATAACGATTCCGAACTTTTTGATGTATGAACGATTTAAAATGGTTTTTTCATCAAATGCCCAAATCCAGTCTTCAAACTTAACAACATAGGACGTATCACCGACGGGCAAATCCATTTCGTAACTCCAAAGCACTGCGTTGCCATAGTCCCGACCAAAGGCAGGACCTGGTATATCAGTGGCAAATCCAGAATAGCTACCAGAAGCCTTTTCTGTAATAGTCCACACTCTTTCAGCAGGGCCATCTCCCAGTGAGTAGTAAAACTTCTCATCCAAGGTTAAGGTATCCCCCTCAACAGAGCCGATAATGTCGACTTCAAATCGTTGCACAAGGTTGCCACTGCGGTCTTGTACAATTCCCCAAGCTTTCACTTCTCCTTCAAAAAATTGCTGGAGATTGAAGTCTGGTTGCGCATTTGCATAGCGCTCACCATCGATAGAAAGTGCACAGCCAGTCAATGACAGAAAGGCAAAAATAACAATTAGTAGTTTCATATCAGACTCCTTATGACAAGCCCAACAGCTTTTTTCGCAGAGTAGGTTCAGAGGTTTCTTCACCCACCCAGATATTGAAGAATTGTGTGGTAAACGCAGGCTGCTCTATTGCACCAATGAACTCATCGTTAAAGTAAAACTGTGTGGTAAATTCCTCATCTATAACGCCCTTAATTACGCTTGTTTTATCCACATCCGGAAATATGCCAATCAGTGCTTCCAACCACTCATCCAGTAACACCTCATCGTCAAAGCCTTGTTTGCGCATTTCCTCAATAGAGCGTTCTGCAATTGCCTTGCCTTTTAAACTTCGAAGATAGCTAAGCTCTAAAATGAAAGGCTTGTTTGCATCCCATGTGCCGCCTTCAGCGAATAATCTCGCATCGTAGACATCCCAAAATAGATAGGTCATGCGGGCCTCTCCAACTAAGTCTTCTTGTTCTAGCATGGGTGGCTTATCTCCTTGAGATGCTTGCGCGGTTGACGCGATTAGTAAATGAGTGGAGATACTTAGTATAAGTAGTAAATGGTTCAAATTTTTTAGACGTACAAACATTGTTAACTCCAGCTAAAGGTTTAATCGGTTTTCATTTATTCGCTGCGAAAGTTCGCTTCGCGTCGATTTGAGGTGTCCTAGCACTGGGGTTATCATCCACAAGTACCCTTAAAACGAATAAAAATATAGGCATCATTAACATCCAAGCAACGCTCACTATAATTGCCGTTGGCCATATGCCAAGGGGAAACTCAACTGCGTCAAAACGCATCGCTGCAAGGTAACTGAGCGGTGCAGAAATGCCAGAAGCGATAGTCATAAGTAATGGCTTAGTCGTCATAAAGCGCAGACTATGGCGAAGCGTACCAACAAAACCAAACCATATGGCAACTAGCCAAAGCGGAATCAGCGTAAGCTCAGGTGAAGGTGTAAATACAAAAACACCAAACCAGGTCAATGTACCATCTATGCTAACGCCAATTGCAGCACATGAGAGCATTACTCTTAATTCGGTTATCCAGTCTTTACAAAGATACAGGTGTCCAACAATCAATAAAGCTAGCAGCCATTCAAATTGTCCACCTGCCAGAATGGCCAGAAACCATATGGACTGAAACCACACAAAATTATGCCAATTCTTATAATAATTCATGCGCGTGACTCCTTGTGATTTGCCGCTGATGCTGCCAGTGCATTGCAAAGCTTGACTTGTAATGACATAGGCAAAAGTGAAGATAGCGTTCGAATGATTAATGCAAATACCGTCGGGAAATAGCCTGTACGATGTTTGCCATTAATGATCTTGATAATTGAAACAGCGGCCTCTTCAGCGGAAATGCTCATGGGCATATCAAAGGTATTTTTATCCGTCAAAGGTGTTTTGACAAAACCCGGTGAAATGGTTTTTACAACAAGCCCTTTTGCTTTTAGGTCGACTTCCATGGTTTTTGCTAGATAAAACAAGGCGGCTTTACTGGCACCATATGCCTGGCTTCTTGTAAAGGGTAATAATCGTGCTAATGAATCTACAAAGACAATTTGACTGTTTGGTTTTAAGTTTGGAAGAAGTGCACCAATGCAATAAATGACCGAAAAGAAATTGGCATCAAATACGCGTTTGAACATGGCGCTCTGCCAGTCATCAACATCCACGTACTCGCAAGTGCCCGCATTTAATAGCACTACATCTGGTGAAAGCTGTCCCAACACCACGTTGCATGCACGCTCGTCGGTAATGTCAAATGCCAGTGTTCTTATGTTTTCATGCTGACTTGCTAATTCATCAAGCCGCTGCTGGTTGCGTCCACAGGCAATCACTTTCCAGCCTTCTTTTGCTGCTTTTATTGCGCTGGCGTAACCAATGCCTGAGCTTGCACCTGTAATTAGAATTTCTTTCATTTTACATCATCCTCTTTCGTAAATATTTAATGATCCCGCCAATCAGAGGCAAGTGTTCGTATATCATTGCCCCCATGTCATAAAAATCGCGCTGGTATATAATTTTGTTGTCCAATATATCCATCACACTGATGCCTCTTATCTCTACTTCCCTTCCTTTATTTAGCCGCGGATGGGCAAATGACATCGACCATTCGATGCTGCCATAGCTATCATCAAAGTGTTGTGATGTGATCTTGCAACGGCATTGGGAGCAGTTAGTTAGAAGTCGTTCGAAGTAATGGGTAAGTGACACAAGTCCTCTGTGTGAACCGATCGGATCGATAAAAACAACGTCTTCGCTGTATATGTTTTTTAACTTCGACAAGCCGTCCAGGCTTAGACAGCTATAAAAAGACAAGAGGTTGTCGGCGAGACCATCATTCTGCGTAGCAATAGAGCTCGGAGCGTTTACCATAAATTTTCTTCATGCAGTTAACCATGATGACTATTATGGGCAAACGCGAATGAACAGGAGGTGGCCGAAAGGTTACAATTTGGTAAGGTTTGTTCTGCTCTATAGATCCGTCAAAACAGCGATACGAGTTTACATCAACCTCAACTAGGTTTAAGAATTTGAACTAAGTGCCCGTTCCGGGATCAGATCTTTTGGCAGGATAGAACAGGCGTAACCAATTTAGAGCGTTGCTTTGCGATGTCCAATACGAGGGAGACCATCGATAAAGTAATAAGTTACTATTTGCTTACGCACGTATCGTTTTAAAATCCTACACAAGACTATGAATAGGTTCGAAAAGAGTGAAGTAAATTATCTACATTCTGTCCAACGTTTCTATGCCCAGAAGTGATAACCCTTTTTGCAACGTCTTGGCAGTTGCTGAAGCAAGTCCAAGACGGCTTTGTTTTATCTCCGGCGCTACGTCATCTTTTAGTATTGGACAGGCTTCGTAAAACTTCATACTGACACTAGCCAATTCATACAAATACGTGCACAAAATATGCGGCGACGCATCCTTCGCTACGCTGATTAGACTATCTTCAAACTGCAATATTTTAATCGCTAATGCCTTTTCAACGTCATGTTCTACCGTAATATCCTTTTCAAAGCTATGCAGATCTTCGCCTGCGGAATCAAATATTCGTCTGATGCGCGCATACGCATAAAGTAGATAAGGGGCAGTATTGCCTTCAAAGCTCAGCATGCTGTCCCAATCAAAGATGTAGTCTGTGGTACGATTTTTACTGAGATCAGCATATTTTACCGCGCTGATCCCGACCGTTTTTGAAATTTCACTTAATGCATCTTTAGTGATTTCTGGGTTTCGAGATTTTAGTAATGCAGACGCTCGTTCGACAGCCTCATCTAATAAATCCACTAATTTGATTGTGCCACCTGTACGGGTTTTAAACGGTTTGCCATCCTTGCCTAACATCATCCCAAAAGGACAGTGCTGATACTGATGTGCTTCAGGAATATAGCCCGCTTTTCTGCCAACAATTTCAGTTTGTTTGAAATGCAGTGCTTGTCGCGCATCGGTAAATATCATGGTGCGATCGGCACCTAAGTTTCCACATCTGTGTCGGATCGCTGCAAGGTCAGTAGTAGAATACATAAAACCGCCGCCCGTTTTCTGCACAATGTAGACAGCAGGATTGCCTTCTTTGTCTGCCAATTCAGGCAAGAAAACCACATTTGCGCCCTGATCTTCTTGGGCGATTTCTCTGTCTAACAAATCTTTTACTAGCACGGGTAGGTCAGGGTTATAGGCACTCTCCCCCATGATGTCATCTCGGCTAAGTGATACACCAAGCTTTTTGTAAACTTCTTCGCTGTGAGATATTGATATATCAATAAACTGTTCCCACAAGGCTAAACACTGTGCATCGCCACTTTGCAATTTAACCACATAGTCGCGCGCTCTATCGGCAAATCCTTCTTCGCTATCGAAACGCACTTTTGCTTCGCGATAGAACTCCTCTAAATCAGATAACGCGGTTTTGGCTACTGTTTGGTTTTCCAGTTTATCGCTGAAGTGGGCCAGCAACATACCAAACTGTGTGCCCCAATCGCCCATATGGTTTTGACGAATGACCGTTTGCCCTAAATTCTCCAATACCCTCGCTACTGCATCGCCAATAATCGTGCTGCGCAGATGACCAACATGCATTTCCTTGGCAAGATTTGGCGATGAATAATCGACAACGACGCGCTGCTGCTTTGTTTTATTGATACCTAAGTCTTCGCAGATTAAGCATGCCTTCACTTGCTCAGCGAGCCACTGCTTAGACAAGTGGATGTTAATAAAACCAGGTCCTGCAACCTCAACGCTTTCCACGACTCCGTCTAAATCAACATTTTGAATAATGTTTTCAGCGATTTGCCTTGGGTTTTGTTTTAATTGCTTGGCAAGTGCCATTGCGCCATTAAACTGATAATCCCCAAACCCTGCTTTGGTGCTTTTACTAATTGGGACTGGTGCGCTCTCTGCATTCATGCTTTTTAACGCCGCTTTAAATCGTGCGACTAAAAGTGATTGGATCTGCATGACGTTCTCTCTTATTGTTCGCGAGTGGCGGTAAATGTGATATCGGGATAACGCTCTTGTGCTAGCGATAAGTTAACCATAGTCGGCGCTATGTAGGTAAGGTTCTCAGCGCCATCTAACGCTAAGTTCACTTCAGCTTTTCGGCGAAACTCATCGAGTTTTTTATCATCGCCATATACCCATCTCGCCGTTGCCACGCTTATATGTTCATAAACTGCATCTACATTGTATTCTGCTTTTAATCGAGCAACGACAACATCAAACTGCAGTACACCAACGGCACCTACAATAAGATCATTGTTAATAAGTGGACGAAAAACTTGCACGGCGCCCTCCTCGGATAACTGCACTAAGCCTTTCAACAATTGTTTTTGTTTTAAGGGATCTTTTAATCGAATGCGCTTAAATAGTTCAGGGGCAAAGTTGGGAATACCAGAGAACGTATAATCTCCGCTTTGCGTAAAAGTGTCGCCAATCCGTATTGAGCCATGATTATGCAGGCCAATGATATCGCCAGCATAGGCTTCTTCAAGCAATGATCGATCGCCAGCTAGAAAGGTCAGCGCATCTGATACACGCACATCTTTTTTGATGCGGGTGTGACGCATCTTCATGCCTTTTTCATATTTACCTGACACGATTCGACAAAATGCGATCCGGTCACGGTGTTTAGGATCCATATTGGCTTGGATCTTAAAGACGAAGCCGCTGAATTTATTGTCTGTTGGCTCAACAGCGCCATCATCAGTTTCTCTTCCTTGTGGTTCAGGTGCCCATTTTACTAAGCCATCAAGCATATGATCGACGCCAAAGTTACCAAGAGCGGTGCCAAAAAACACAGGCGTTAACTGACCATCTAGAAACATCTCTTCATCAAACTCGTTAGATGCGCCTACCACAAGCTCTAACTCTTCTCTGAGTTGTTCCGCCAAATCGCTTCCTACGGCATCATCAAGCTCAGTCCCATCTATGCCTTTGATTATACGAACATCTTGTATCTCGTGACCGTGACCTGTTTCGTACAAAATAACTTCATCACGATGCAGATGATACACGCCTTTAAATGACTTGCCACAGCCAATGGGCCATGTGATTGGCGCACACAGAATATCTAATTCGTTCTCGACTTCGTCCATTAACTCCATTGGATCGCGAATGTCTCGGTCGAGCTTGTTCATAAATGTAACAATGGGGGTATTTCGCAGGCGCGTTACTTCCATCAGCTTGCGGGTTCTATCCTCAACCCCTTTTGCCGCATCAATCACCATCAAACATGAATCTACTGCAGTGAGTGTTCGGTAGGTATCCTCGGAAAAGTCTTCGTGCCCTGGCGTGTCGAGCAAATTGACCAAGTTTTCGGCATAGGGAAATTGCATCACTGAGGTGGTAACAGAAATGCCCCGCTCTTTCTCCATCTCCATCCAGTCAGATTTGGCGTGTTGACCAGATTTTTTCCCTTTAACGGTGCCAGCGGTTTGCAGCGCCTTTCCAAAGAGAAGTACTTTTTCGGTGATAGTCGTTTTCCCGGCGTCAGGGTGACTAATAATGGCAAACGTTCTTCGTTTGCTGATTTCAGTGGTAATGTTGTTCATTGGTATTTATTCGCTGACAAAAATGGCAAACATTCATCGCCGATTTTTTTTGAGCGTTCTATTGAGTAAAAATTTGGTGCGTATTCTTTTGGTGCGTATTCTTTTGGTGCTTATTATACAGAGGCCTTGATAGAAGTCTCGTTGAAAGCGAGAATTTTAAATAGATTCAGTTTGTAACATGTTAAAGATCACGCTGCATCACCAGTGCGTTCGATTTTCCACCATCTGCATGGTGGTAATAGTTTTTTCGGACATCGATAACGTGAAAGTGCATTTTTTGATAGAACGACCTTGCTGAATCATTATCCTCAGCTACTTCTAATAAAAGTGAAGTCACTGTATCAGCTTTCATTAATGCTATGGCTTCTTTCATCAACAACGCAGCAAGCCCTGACCTTCGGCTGCTTTCTTCCACACAGATATACAGTACTTCAGCCTGTTCAAACATAACGCTGAAGAGCACAAAACCCTTGACGAGGCCTTCCTTTTTAGCGACGAGACAATGCGAAGTCGACAGCGTTTCAGAAAAGCTTTCTAATGACCATGGGTTGCGGTGTGTTTGCTGAAAAAGAGCATACGTTGAAGTCACGTCAGCGCTTTGAATCGCTTCAAGATCGAAATGTTTAGCCGTTATTGAATGAGCCGCCATATTTGCTTTTTAAGTTCGGCGTCACCTGCTGACCAAGCAGCAGGAAGCACAAGTCTCGCTGCGTCACTGTCGTACAATGGAGATTCTATATTCTCGAACGTGACTGTTTTTATTTTGTCATCAAAATGCGTTTTTAAGTGCCCCAGCCAGACATGTTCAATGTGTCCGTCGTTGCCGCGTTCGCCCTCTCCAATGTATTCGTAGAGAGTAATATCCATCGCTTGTAAACAGGCTTTTTGATGTGTGGTTAAATGCATAGTCTCTAATAGGTTTGATACTAAATTCAACGCTGGCAGGGGTGGAGGGATTCGAACCCCCAACCATCGGTTTTGGAGACCGCTGTTCTACCAATTGGAACTACACCCCTAATGAAGCGTAAGTATAGCGGTTTGCGCTACCAATAAAAATACGTTCTAACAAAAAGATGAGCTTCATAAGCAGGTGAAGTTATAGTTTTTTAATTCTCTTCTGTGCAAAAAAACCGGGCACACGCATTACCAATAAGAGGACAAAATAGATGTAACCAGCTAAGACAACAAATTCATCAGGGCTAAAATAAGCGATAAGAATAGACAAAATGCCAAACAATATTGAAATACTATGCCGCTGAATTTGTGCTTTGACGAGGATTTGCTCAGAGGTTGACAACATTAAGGGGACTTTCTGTTTTAGCGCTTCTACGTAAATCAATGTAATAATTGTAGACATTGCCAAAAACCCCACAGAATAGAATACAAAAATCATTCGGATATCTTGATATGTATCTATTTGATATGAGGTAGGCAAAAATCCATTAGAAATTTGAGAAAACAATCCTTCAAAAATCATTCTCAGAGGATACACATACACCAACACCACAAAAATGAGAAGCAGGCTCAATGTAATCGTGCGTTTATTTTCAAGGCCGAACCGCCGACTCCAATTTCGGTGCTCTATCCAAAACATCATCAACACGGCAAAGCTTGCACCGAACGCTGGGATCTGTTTAATAGCTGACACAATCTCTTCGTAGCTTGAAGGTAACTCATCAAAAGAAATGACAAGCAACGTCAACACGAACGCAAACGCTGCATCGACGAAGGTTTCGAGTCGAGTGACATCAATCCCTCTCATCCTGAAGCCATTTTCTTGTATTAATAGCTCAAGTTCGCTTTTTGACCAGTTACGTACATCGGTGTGTTGTGCTGTCATAGCTTGTAAATTCTTTTTTTGTTTTTAACAGAGTGCTAATGTGATAGCGTCATTTCTAAAGCATCAGCCTTACTAGACTATACTAATAAGATGAAAAGAGTATGGGCGATATATTTCGTTGTTCTAGTATCAACTATTCTGTTGGTCTCTCCAATCGCATATCTAATCAGCTATGCATTATCTGAACAACACGCTGGTGATGCCATTTCAACGCTGCTCACACAATATTATCAAGTGAAACGCAACCCATTAATCACTTCTCTATTGAGTCTTTTTCCCTTTTTGCTTCTCGCCATAATTCAAGGCATTGCCCAGAAACGAAAAACGCATGTAAAAACGTGCACGGCTATGGTCACTGGGGGCTCTTTAGCCATTTTTGTATTAATGATGTGGGCAAATCTTACCTATTGGCCAAATTTTTTGCCCGAAGTACAATACCCTGGCTTTCCGCATGGATTAGAGCTTGTTATCGTTCCGCTTTTTTTTGCGCCTATTGGCATGCTATTGGGTGTGCTTCTTGGATGGTTTGCCGGACGAAACACTCTCAAACAGTAGTGTGATTGCTTATTCCTCGCTGATGAAAAAATCAGTTGTACCGTTTGTAAAACAACTTATCTTTTCAACTTATTGCATGCGCTCAACAAGTTCAACTCTTCTGTTTTGATCTCTACCTGATGCATCTTTATTTGAAAAAACAGGAGATAACGGACCGACGCCATGTGGAATGAGTCTCTCGCGAGCAACGCCATAGTCATCTACCAGTGCCTTAATCACTGCTCTTGCCCTGTCACCAGATAGCCCATAATTATAGCTAAAGGTTCCAATAGTATCTGTATGGCCGACTACGTAAAATTGCTTATCAGCATTTTCGTTTAAGTATTTCGCGATGTTGCTGAGCGTCTGTTCCGATTCTTCTAGTAACGTAGCAGTATCAAAATCAAACACAAGCCCTGTCAATATTACTCTGCCGTACATCGCTGATGTTGGAGCCTATAGCTTCTGCGTCTACACTGACTAAGCCTGTTTCAGCTTGTTGCACTTCGATAATGTCAATTAGAGCGCCAATATAGTCTTTTGAATCTTGTTCAACAGCTATTACGACATAGGCTGTACCTGCTGCTCTGTCCTTTTTTGCGACTATTGCTCCAATGCCTCCTTGGGAAGAAGTGCCTGCAAACAATGTATGAACTTCAGCTCCACTTGCCGTAATTGGGTTAGCGGCAAAGGCAACACCGATCCAACTGGTTCCACCAACACGTCTTCCATTTCGGTCTGGCGCCATTTGGCTGGCTAAAATTTCAAAGTTTTGTTCCTCGAGTGCGCTTAAATAATTTAAATACACTTCAGAAAATGTGCGTTCCTCGCTTTGGAGGCGATAGAACGTTAGAGTCACTAAACCTTCTGTGTTAATCCACTGATCGATTTTTCGATAGCCTGTTACGGGGCTAATAGGCACTTCATACATCATATAATTTTCAATTTTTTGCCAACGGATTTCCTGTCCCGGGTAACGTTCAATCATAGGATGCTCTTGCACTCCCTCAATATCATTGGCTAAAACTTGCCCATTGATATATGGCAAAAAAATCATTATCACCGTTATAAAAGTTCTCATCGCTGACGTCCTTGATACCTAACATAGATTGATTAATTAAGTTTAGCTTGTTTAAGCAAACATCGGTGACAAATTTAAATCTGCGACTTGTGAAGATATTTTTTTTTAAAATGGGCGAAATTTAATCCGCAGAAAACCTTTCCATTCTAAAAACAGTATCGAAAGGATACCGAATGTTTGTTTTAAAAACAGTCAGCGTTGCTGCGATCATATGCTTAACGGGTTGTGCCTCAGTGACCGAAAAAGTTCAACGTGTCGAAGCCAAAGTTGAACAAGCGATTGACTGTAAAAATGCACAAATGGATATTATGTATTTGGAAGATGCAAGAGCGACCACACAAGAAAAACTCTTAAATGGTGTCGCTACAATACTGCCTACAACGGCTGTTTTGAATTTAATTTCTGGTGAATATCGTCATCGCCAAAGCATAGCGACTGGTAAGCTGGACGATATCTTACAGCAAAAAATACTAGCAATTAGTGACCATTGTGAAATTAAGCTCGCCCAGTTGTAATAGCTTCTTTTAGGGCTCATCGTCATGATAATTTCATTTGCTGTGTCACCGCAGATATCATTGCCATAAAAGGGACGCATTATTGTCGATTAAAGACATATCCTTCAGATTCAGAACCCCAGACCTGATTATCATCAGCATCATAGCCTCTATCCCAACTTTCAATTCGATCGCTAAATATGCGCACACTTGATGTTGCGTATGTGGCACCTCGCAATGTGCTTTCACAGTCTTTTTCATGCGTTGAACCGAAATAAGATTGTGTAGATGCGTCCCATTTTAAAAATACACTACAACCCTTGCGAATAGATAAATCGGCAGGCAGTAAACCTTCAAGTGGTCGTTCTTTTTTCCAATCCCCTGCGTGTTCTTGCGGATCGTCAAATGTGTAAACCACACTTTCAAACTCATTACCTGACAGTTGTTTAAGCTCATACACTCTCTGCCTATAGGGCTTATCGAGATAATCAGCTGCGGCCTGTTCTACATATAAATAAGTAGATTCGGTCTCGCCCTGCCAGCTTTCTTTCATATATAAGTGAATATTGAAAAACGTATCGTCTTTTTCTGCTTGCCTTGCACTATTAAAACTTCCTTGCATCCATTCTTTTAGGTGCTCCAGGCTCGGCGCATTTTCTGCACCTGCATTAGTTGTTGCTGATATCAACAGCATGCATAAAATTGAGAATATCTTGTTCATATGCTATCCAATTAA
Source organism: Glaciecola sp. UBA2563 (assembly GCA_002340325.1). Lineage (GTDB taxonomy): Bacteria > Pseudomonadota > Gammaproteobacteria > Enterobacterales > Alteromonadaceae > Glaciecola. Next base: position 24,010 of record DDLV01000097.1, read on the forward strand.
AAAATTTTGAAGCTTGCAACAAAAGGCAAATGATCTGAAACCTCATCTTTAAATTTCTCTCTGCCCATATCCATCGTCCAATGCATTGGAAACAGACGCAAACTCCCTCTCACGTAATCAGTAGAGTAAGTGCGCGACACCGCAAAGCCATCGAGGAGATTCGCTCGTCCTTTTTCCAGTATGTGAGAGTATCTATCTTGAAGGTCCCAACTTGACACAAAATCCATAACATCATTGCCTCCTAAATGATGGAAGTTGCTGACGTCTTGTCCGGGTATCATATTAAAATCACCCATCAATAAAATAGTTCTTTGAGTAGAACCTGGGGTAGCGCGAATTTCATCGATTTTTTTGTACACTGCCTTGCATTGACTATCGCGAATGCGTTGATTTGATGCACTCCTTCCAGACTTAAAATGTACGCCTATAATTTTTGCTTTAAATTTCTCACATTCAACATCCGCAAACAGCGCTTGCCTTCCACCACTATAATCGCCCTCTGAACCATCCAATAGTTCAAGATTGTTTACCTCAATTGCGGTCTTGTGCAAAAAACCTATATGAATATTACCGTTAGGTTGCTTGATTATTTTACGCTCATAATGAACACCAAACGTTGTTAACTCATCCACAAGTCGATCGATGTGCTCTAGTGGACTTATTTCGACCAATGTAACTAACTCTGCATCCAAAAGCGCTAAACCTTCAGCTTGTTTTTTGATTCGTTCGTTGTCGTGAGAGATCCCTAAAGAAGGATTCACTGGGTTGTACCCGGCAAGATTCCATACACCAACCCTGATAAGAGAATGCGGGAACTCATTCATCGTTTTTACTCCCTCAAAAATTTACATTTACTTGCATATACCGCAAAGACCATTGCAATCAGACATCAATACACACATAAGGGAAAAGTTATTACTGCTTGTATGTTTCCTCGCACGATAATGCAAACACTTCTTCCCACAAAGCAAAAGTATAGTCAACAAACGGCATTGTATTATTAACCGCAGCATTCAACACATCAAACGGCATATTTGATACGTTCGCATATTCTGTTAACAACATGAACTGCTCGTCATCACTCAGTTGATTAATCAAAATTGCACAACAAATATCAAAAAAACGGCAGTGGTGTCCCGCATACTCCCAATCCAGACAAATGCATTGTTCTCCCGTTACATGCGCAAATTGCAGATCGTTGTGACATAGTACATGCGGGTAGCCAAGATTAGACTGTAAGTCTTGCCAGTTTCGCTGATTATCAGTGAATGCTTTTGTCAGATGATTCTCTTCACCTAGCAATTTGCAGTATTTTTGCCATTTGTCTACTAACATCAACTCGTAACCAGTGGCTGTATGGTTGTGTATGTTTGTCAGTATCTCAGCTAACTTTTGAATCGACGCGTTGGGCGTAAGGCAAGTTGTATAGCGCTCTATCATCCATTTTTTATCATCACTTAGCCAAACAGGTTCAGGCGCAAAATTAATAGAATACGCATATAGCTGTAAGTTGAACTGCTTTGCTCTGTCGACTGGCAAGAAGGCATTGTCGGTAAAGTGCTTTAGTATAAAGTTACTTTTTTCCGTTGTTACGATGAATACTTGATTAGTAGTTTGAGATTTGATCGGTTGAAATTGAATTTCATTCAATCCAACGTTTAAATTCGAGGTTTCAACTATTTGAATGAGATGTTTATGATTAATGTTTGGCGTTTTCAATGATAACTTCAATCTAGGCATTTACTACTTAGCCACTTGCAAAATTTGCAATTTCGTTATCGACATCTTTTTTCCATTGAAAATATCCTTTCATCGCAATCCCAATGTAAACGAGCATCAATAACACTGAGAAATATAAATTCACAGAGGCAAAAAGGACGATACTCGCACTATTGATCATTGTCCAGTATATCCAGCTTTGCAAAAATTTACGCACCGTCAGCCAGGTGACAATAAGTGAGAACATGGTGATACCTGCATCCAGCCAAAGTAGATCGTAGCTCAACCAATGACTGGCGAACATCACCATCAATACGGTTAATAAAAGCCCGAGACCAATGATGATGCCATGATGTTTCAATTTCATGGCGCTTACACCCTTTACCGTAAGTTGTCCTTGTTTGCGCCATGACAACCATCCAACAACGGCCATTACTGCATAATAGGCATTTAGCAACATCTGGAACAATAAACTCACATCCCAAAAGACGTATGTAAACAACGTGGTGCTGACAAGCGCAGCTGGCCAGCACCATATTTTTTGTTCAGCTGCCAGCCATACATAGGCGATCGCGAGCAATACCGCTATGACCTCAAGGATACTTTGTTGCTGCCACTGAGATACAACTGCTTCGATAAATGTAGTGACGACCTCTGACATAAACGTTTATTGTATTTCCATATTATTTGCATTTAGAAATTTGCAAACAAACGCCGCCTGCCCGACCGCTTCATAGGTTGTTTTAAACTCTCTTGAAAGCGTCTGCATAACAACATCATACTCTCCTTCTACCAATGTGCATGTATGGGTAGTATTCACAAACAAACCAGGTTGAGCGTTTAAGCGATCAATGAACGATTGGATATGGTCCACATAGTCTTCTTGCAAAGGGTAGAGCGTTATTTCAACCGCTAATCTCATTTCGTTCTCCTTTTAAAATGAATACGTATAACTCGCACCAACTTGTCGTGGCTGACCAAATTGATAATAGGGCTCGACAAACGCGTATTCGTCTCTTGGATCATTACTAAATCCGCCAAATCCTCGCGTAAAAACTGTTCTATCAAATATGTTTTTTACCCATAAACTTATTGTGCTCTTACCTATTTGATATGTCACATTGGTATTCACTACAACCGTAAAAGGCGCTCTTTCATTATGACCGTCCGAGAATCGATATTCATCCTTTGCATCTACATCAATGAACCAGGACCAAGCGTCGTTTATCTCGAAAGTAGAGCTGGCATAGACGGTAAACTCAGGTGCCTGCGCCTGATCCTGCTCGGGCACAAAACTACCATCTAAACGATTATAGTTACCAAAGGTTGCATCAAGATAGCCGGCATTTACCTTCATTGTCCATGTTGGCGCAATAAACCATGTGGAGTTAAGTTCTATGCCTCGGTTAGTGCCAGTGTCAGTATTTCTGATAGCATCGGCGAATGAGGTGATCGTCGAACCATCATCGGTTATTTGCTCAAATGTCGCAAAATCATTTACTTGTGCATCAGTTCTTTTCATATAAAAAACGCCAACGCCAAGTTGTGCTTTTCCATCTAGAGCAATACCTCGTATGCCTGCTTCAATATTCCAGTTGTATTCTGGCGAATAAGTGCGATTATCACCACTTAATCGCTGATCTATATTAAACCCGCCTGCTTTATATCCTCTGCTTACGCTTGAATAAAATAGGTTGCTGCCAATATCGTATTGGAGTTCAACAGAGCCGGCGAAAAGCGTGTCGTCTAAAGATTCAACAAATCCATCGTTGTCCGAATAATCAGCTGAGAATGATTCAAGTCGAGCCGCCGTAACCAGCGCAACATCATCAGACAATTGCCATGTGTATTGGCCAAAAATTGATGTAGAGCTGGGATCATATTCGCTAGTAAAGTCAGCGGCGTTGAAGGTATATTCTCGAAGCAGTGACTCTTCGTTAGAAAAATAGCTTATACCAGCGAGCCATTGTTGTTTCTCATCAGTATCGTCTGCCAGTTTTATTGATACGTTATTTCTCTCGACTGTTCGAAAATATCTATCGAATGATGAATACTCGAATGGATGGAACCCGATAAATGTCCAATCCTCGTCATAACCGTAGTCAAAGTCACCATCAAGGCGGCTGATAACCGTTTGAAGTTGCAAATCGCCAAATTTCTTCGAATATTTTACACTTACCGCATGCGCATCTGTGTTATCAAAACCCGGTTCATCCGAGCGCGTGCGACTGTCATTGTCTAATGAAAACGCATCGTACCCATTATTGATATCAAACCGATACAAACTGGCTTGAAGTGAAGATGAATCGTCAATGGTGAAAAATAACGTGGCATTTGCTGTAAGTTCATCCACGCCATTAGTATCGTCTCTCATTAAAAATTGATTTTCGACGAAACCGTCTGATTGGGTATTTTGTAATGATAAACGAATAGATACATCATCGGTTACTTCAACAGTGCCGGCAGCACCTACTTGCCACTCACCAAATTCTGCTATGGAAAGTCCAAGTTTATTTGTTGCGCCTGCATCATTGCTTACAAGTTTAATTACACCAGCGAGGCTATTTACGCCCGATGCAACAGATTGAGGGCCGGAAAGAAGTTCAACTTGTTGCAAGTCAAAAGTGGTGGCAAGACTGCCTAATCCAGAGATATCTAAATCATCAAGGAGCAACCCTACCGACGGGTTAGTGGGTTCAGAGAATTGACTGCGCTCACCAATTCCTCGAATTTGTATAAACTTACCTCGCGTCGCGCCAGCACTGAAATTCACATTTGGCATTGTGGCAATAAGATCTTGAAGGTGTCTGGATTCTCTTAGTTCAATGACTTCCTCATCAATAACCAATACGGATGCTGGTAATTCTGATAGGTCTCGCTGAGATAAATCGGCACTTACGGTGATTCTTTCAATATCCTCTGCCGAAGAGGAAAAGCTAATGCCAAGCAACGCGAATGCAGGCACTAAAGGGGTTAATTTCATTTTTGGTTCCATTCGTTATCGATAGAACCGGTTTTGCGGCAGGTATAGGTTTAATGATAATGAACCATTCCTACGCCGGTACTAACCGGATCAGGTATATAAGGGTTCTCTTGCGAATCTCAGCAGATAACAATCTGCACCCCTTGGTTTATTTCAAGTTGATTAGCGTTTGACTGTTTTTGGTTTATTAGCAAACACGTTTATAACAACGCGCGCATGTTAACAGTAGTGTGCATAAAGTCAATGCAGTGAACAATTTTAGATTGAAAGCATAGGGGCATTTGATAAGCGCACACAGATAAACAGGAACCGTTGGCACATTCTAAAGTTCCAACGTGTCTTTCGTTTTACCATGAGGAACAGGTTGTCGAGTGTTCGGATCAACTTTTACAAACACGATATCGTCTGCATAACAGATAGTAGTTTTTGTCTGCTTATTGCGCATTAGGCAGGATACGGTGATAGACGTCCTACCAACTGCCTTTGCATCAACACCAAACTCTACGATGTCACCAGCCATCGCAGGTGACTCGAAACTTATTTCACCGATATGCTTTGTTACAAGACAATTAGTGCCCAGTTGACATATCGCGAACATGGCAGTTTCTTCATCAATCCATGCAAGTGCGCGACCGCCGAAAAGCGAATTTGCGTAGTTTAAATCACTTGGCATAACGAGTCTTCTAGATAAAAATCTCAAACAATATCTCCTGAGAATTGAGATCCTCTCTAACGTAAAATACTATAGCGGTATCTCTTTATTCGATTTTTCATATTAAGAATTTATAGCAGATAACCTCATAAGCACTAAAGGATGTGAGTGAAATATTTATCTAAAGTGGCTTCACTGTAAAAGAGAAAATGAATTTAATACCAGACTATCAACGGCAACTCATTGAGTTTATACATCGCTCAACACCAATAAAAAATATCCATCGACGCATTGTTTTAACTGACACGCTTTCTGATGCATTGATAGTCGAAATCAACAGATTTGAACGTCAATCTACTTTGGTTATCTCAAATTCAGAAACAGTGAATAAAGACGCTAGAACGAATCAACAGGACATGGTCAAACTTCTTGGTAGTGAATTTGATATCGTTTTATATGACGCAAGAGATAAGTTTGAAGCGAATGTATTTTACGCAGCCGCTGGGTTGGTAGGCCAGTCTGGATGTTACTTAATTGTTTTCGATGGTAACGCAATTAATGATGCATTTCATAATTTATCTAGTTATTTACTCAGTGATTCATCGAATAACGCGATTACAAATTCTGTTTCTACATTCCAATCATTAGTCGTTAAGCACTTAAGAAATACGGGGGTGCTCTCATTATTTTCAAAACAACTAATATCCACCAGCAAAGATGTGAAGGTCTCGAATCACAACTCACCTCTAAACGTTGAACTCTCCGAAAAACAACTGGATATCGTGCGCGAAATCACCAATGACATTCTCACAAATGATAAGAGCCTCAATGTCATTGTTGGCAATAGAGGACGCGGTAAGTCAACTGTGTTAGCTGAATTCATTTGCTTGTGCATATCAAAAGGCAGAAATGTCATTTACACCTCATCCAATAGAAACAACTGTAATGTTATCGACGTCAAACTAGCCATTAAAGCAAACAGAAATGGCGGTGAAGCCAAGTATTTTGCACCCGATTTTATTGCCTATAACTCAATGCCTCAAGACGCTATCATCGTAATAGACGAAATTGCGTCATTGGCACCAAGGCTCTTTGAAAAAATAAAAGCAAACACACCTCACCTTGTCTGCGCTGGCACGACGCAAGGTTATGAAGGAAGTGGAAGAGGCTTTGCAATAAGAAGAATGAAAAGTCTTTCACTAATAAACATACACAGCCTTATAACACCTTATCGTTGGCACGCAGATGATCCTCTAGAAGATGCACTTCAAGATATTTTTCCTGTCAATTATTCTAGACACAGAGTTAACAAAGCTATCGACCATGAAAGCTTGTTATTTCGCTCAATAGATAAGTCTCTATTGCTTAAAAATAAAGCGCAATATCAACAGGTTTTCTCATTGCTAGTAGACGCACATTACCAAACAACACCCTCTGATGTTCAACGTATCATAGATGATGAAAGCCATATCATCGTCGGCTTGTATCATGAAAATGAGGTCCTTGGTATTGCCGTACTTGTGCAGGAAAGTGCAAGTAGAGATAAATCGTTTAATCGATTAGTTGCTTACGGAAAAAGACGAAGAAAGGGTAACCTCTTTCAGCAAAACATTGCGCTGCATCTGCTAGAGCCATTAATTATGGGGTATTCATTTCTTCGAATCCACAGAATTGCAGTACCCGCTCACTATCAAAGGAATGGAATAGGAACCAGATTACTTAATTGTATTAGCGAGCAATATAATAAGGACGAAGTGGTATTATGCACAACATTTGGAATGACTGCGGAATTGCATCACTTTTGGCATAAAAACAAGTACCGAATAGTTAAAATTGGTAAAAAAATCGATGCAGCAAGCGGCACGATATCTGGCTTTTATATATTGGAAAATGACGTAAAGATGCTTAATAGTCGGTTTGATTTGATGATGAATTTACAGCTGCACAAAAACTATTCTGAAAGCTTTGAACCGCATATATTCAAAAACTACCCGTCTGAGCTTCTGGAAGCAACAATATGTTCAGAAAAACTACTACCAAAAGTATCACTATTTTCAAGTTCAGATGTACCTTATGAACGCGTAAAGGAAGCTATTTTTTTTCTGTCAATACAAATAGAAGATGAGTACCTTCAGGACGACATAGCAAGTCTTGCAAAAAAAGGGATATCAAAGGAAGCAAGGGATGAACTTGAACTTAAAATAAGAGTGAAAATAAAAAACCCGGCGTTTACACACCGGGTTCTCAGGGTCAAGTAAACCTAGATCGTTATACCGCGATTCTTAGCTTTGTTCTTAATAATTGCTATCCACGCATTGGCGTTTCGGCGTAAACTAGAATCGTCTCTAGATGCCATAGCATGCTCATGCGCTTTTCTAAAATTACCTGTGTAGTAATTCGCCTGCATCAATGAGAAATGCACTTTCTCAGGGTCTTTTACGTTAAGCTCCAATGCCTGATTCAGGGCAGCGATAGCGCCTTTGTAATCTTCAGCATTAATGAGTAAGTTGCCTTTTCTCCTGTAGTAGTCCGGATCAGGCTCCAAATCAGCGGCTTTGCCATAAAACTCAGCGGCAGATTCATATTCCTGAGCTTGGTGATAAATGTTTGCTAATGCAGCTAATTGCGTCGCATCTTTATCAAAAAGACCGGACTCAAGGTATTTTTCAAAAATCCTCGCTGCGTTTATCGGTGCATCACTTTGAGCATACAGCTGATATAACGCTCTCAACTCTGATTTCTTAGACAAATACCCTTGCCTATGTGCTACGCCAAACGTTTGAAGCGCTTTTGGATAATCCTCAACCATCATGTACATCATACCCAACTGAGACCACCACGCCTTATCTTCAGGGAAGATAGTGACTAGCGTTTCAGCTACACCGACTGCTTTCGGAAAATTCTTGGTTTCAATGTACGCATTAAGTTTTAATACATGAGGATTTTTATCTGGCTTTTCAGCTATTGCTATTGCCTTGTCTGCTGGTGCAATGACCTTGTCATATTCCTTAAGCTCGGTATGTGCTTTGGCAATTCTGACATACATCTTGGGGTCTTCTTTACACGTTTTATCCATCCATTTGGCGTACCAGGAAAGTGCATCAGAATATTTTTCCAGCTGCATTGACAAATCGCCAACCAATTGCATTAGCTGGACCTGATCTTTGTCATTCAAAACATCGGCTTGCACAGCACTCAACAACTTCTTGTATGCCTCTTCTTCTTTATTGTCCTCTGACACAAGAAGCTGTCCAAGAAATTTGTCAACGGTTGCTTGATCGAACGGGTCTTTACTTTCAATTTCCATGAGGATTTGGATAGCGTCCGCAACCCTGTCCTCGTTGTAAGCATCAAACGCGTTCGTCAGTTTTTTACCTGCACGTTCACCAATAAGCTTCGTCTTGCCTTTTTTGTAACCTGGACAAGCAATAGGTAACTCTTGTGCATAAACTGGCGTAGCTGATATTGCAAATCCTACGGCACATGCGGCCCAGAGTATTTTACTTCTTAGTTTCATCATACACCTCTTAGTCTTTGCCTAAGGTAAAGTCTAACTGCACTTGCAGGCCTGGCTGTCTAACCGCAACACCGTCAACAATCTTAGGGTTGTAACGCCACTTACGCAGTGCTCTCTTTGCTTCCCTATCAAATATGCGTTTTGGCTCAGCTTGGATAACTTCTACGTCTTCAACGCCGCCAATCTCATTTATCGTAAATGATAAAAGTACCCAGCCTTCCCGACCGTCTCGTGCGGCTTCGGGCGGATATTTTGGATCCTGTCTGAAGATAGGTGTTGCATCACCATCCTGAATCTGACCGCCAAAGCCGCCAATACTTACGCCAACACCGCCCGTGTCGACGCCCGGGAGGCTCAAGCTAAATCCAGACGCGTCTGGATCGGCAGAGTCTGGCTCAACCATTTCAACTTTTGGTGGCTCAGCAGGAGGTGGTGGTGGCGGTGGCGGTTGACGCACCCGCGTTTGTGTCGCATCGTCAGGTTCCTGCATAACGATATCGATAACCGGTGGTGGCTCAAGAGCCTCTGCGCGCTCACCTGTATTTTCAACCAATTTGGCCATAATAAAGAACAAGCCAAAGGCGGCAGTGGCACCTAAGAACATTGATATGATAAGTCTAATCATAGTCTACTCCCTCACAGCAAATGCAACGCGGTCAATACCAGCAGCCTTCACCTGATCCATCACTTTGACGACCAAACCGTGTTTGGCCTTTTGGTCTGCCTGAATAAAAACAACTTCGGTCGGTTGTTCTAAAAGCAATTTCTCAAGATTTGCTTTCACAGTTTCTTCGCCAATCTGGCGTCGGTCCATCCATATATCGCCATCCTGAGTGATAGCGATAAAGATGTTAGCGTTTTTATATTGTATCGCCGTTTCGCCCTCGGGCTTATTAACTTCTTGTCCGGCTTGTTTTACGAAAACGGTCGTTACGATGAAGAAGATTAGCATTATGAATACGATGTCTAGCATCGGTGTCATATCAATCTGCGCTTCTTCTCCCTGATCTCTTTCTTTTCTAGCCATAAATACCTCGACTATTGACGCGGTAAGCTATCGATTAGTGACTCTTTGTGCATCTTCGCTTTAGCCTCCAACCTACTGCTAAAAAACAGACCTGACAACGCAGCTACCATTCCCGCCATAGTAGGGATAGTTGCCATTGAAATACCTGCCGCCATTAATCTTGGGTTACCTGTACCTTGTGTTGACATTGTCTCAAACACATTGATCATGCCAGTAACCGTTCCTAACAATCCAATTAGAGGACATATTGCTACCAAAGTTCGAATAATTAACATGCGTTCGTTTAGTTTATCGTTCGCACGTGATATCCAAGCATCGCGGATTCTATATGCATACCAAGATGACGTATCGATTCTTGATTTCCAGTCCTCAACGATTTGTTTCTTTTCTTTAGGAAACACTGTTGTGTAAAACCAGTATCGTTCAATCATCAACGACCACATAAAGAACAACGCAAGGGCGACAAAGTACAAAACGTTGCCGCCTGTAGCAATAAATTCCCTAACGGATTCCCATACTCCAATTAGGGCTAACATATTAAGCTTGCTCCCCTTCTGCGTGCTCTGCAATGATGCCTGCAGTTTGTTCGTCAAGTACGTGAACTATTGACTTACCGCGTGCAGCTACAACTGCATGCATAAGTATTAGAGGTAATGCTGCAATAATACCAAGCGCTGTTGTTACGAGGGCGTAAGAGATTGAATTTGCCATGATACGCGGGTCGCCCGTACCAAAAAGCGTGATTTGTTGGAATGTTTCAATCATACCAAGTACCGTACCGAGTAGACCGAGTAACGGAGCAATAGCTGAGAAAATTTTGATTATATTAATGCCTGATTCAACTGACGGTAGTTCGCGAAGGATGGCCTCGTCGAGTTTTAGCTCCAGCGTTTCAACGTCTGCCTCTTTGTGCTCTTTGTACACAGTAAGGATTCGACCTAATGCATTAGAGCCAGAAGGATTATCGATATTGTTGAGCTGCGATTTCATTTTCGCGCCCATAATAGATAGCTGGATGAGTTTGAACACACCAATACCCATTCCTACAACCAACATGATTGTTATTATTAATCCAACTGTTCCGCCAGCCTGATAGCGCTCCATTAGCGTCGCTTTTTGTTTGAATAGATTTAAAATCGCACCACGTGATGGGTCGACATATACAGGTACGATGCCCGATGTCTCTCCTCTTAAGTCTTGGGTACTTGATACTTGGTAAGACTCAGGTTGACGGCCTAGCGGCTGAACTTTATTGTTCTCGTCGTTGTAGATAAGATAGCCTTCATCCCCAACAAGGTTAAATGCGCCGATCCTAACGACGTCCTGTGTCGACGTACCGCCGTTGATGTCAACTACTTCTGTTTGGAAGCGGGAGACTTGCCCTGATTCTGTCATTTCTTCCATCACATAAATCCAGAGCTGCTCTAGTTCTTGGATATTAGGTAAACCTTTTGCGTCATTCGACATCGCTGTTAGGAAAGCTTCGCGCTCCTCACGGTTAGCTATCTCTGCACTCACAATTGATGTTGACAATGTACCGTAAGCATCAGCAGAAGCTTGACGAACTACACCGAACATTTCACCCAACGTACCCGTCGCTTGATCAAGCTCTGTTTCTTTATCAATTATGGCCTGCTCGTTTTCTGCAAATTGATTGGCAAGTCTGTCGCCACGTGCTTCTTCTGCTGCAAAATCAGATTGAGCCTTTCTTAAAAGCGCCTGCTTATCAGCCCTTTCATCCATGAACTCTCTTTCTCTTGCTTCATTTATGCGACGTTCGGATAATCTATCCTGCTTGACGCTTTCGAGAAGTTGCTCAAGTGTACCAGTTGATTGTGCTTGAGCACCGCTAACTGCAACAACGAGTGTGGTAGCGGCAAAAAGTGCTTTTATCATCATTTTCATTTTCTATTACTCCGCCGCTCTTACTGGCAACTTGATTAGATCTTCCGGCACAAGCCCTTGTGCCATTCTGACTGCGCCGATTACTGAATCGAGGTATTCACCGCCTAATTCTTCCCATGCTTTACTTTCATTGTTCCAAGCAAATGCCTGAGACTGGTCTAGCTTGAGTGCCACGTATGCAGTTCGACCTAAGTTGAAGAAATCAACAGCAACCGACTCTCCACCGAAATCTATTTCGCCTTCTTTAGTAGAGATTGTGCGTCCGTATTGGTTTTCGATTGAGTAAGCGTCGATAACTTGACGGAATTGCTCAGACACTGTTACGTCTGAACGCGTCATCAGGTCTCGCAATCTTTCTACTCGGTCTAATCGCTCTTGCAAATTGATAGGAACATCGCGTTTGATAAACTCGTCAAGGCTACTGATCATGCGTTGCATGAGTGGGACAATGCCTTGTTTTGTTTCTTCAATCGAATCTATTTGGGTTTGTAGTGAGTTGATGACTCTCTGCTGATCAGCAACGAGGCCTGCAAGATAATCGTTGTAAATTTTTAGATTTTCTGTCTGGTCAACTACGCTTCTGTATTCGATTAAAAGCTCTTGCGACTGTTCTAAGAGGCTGTCGACGCGTTGCTGTGACTTGACTGCATCTTCGACGATTTTGGCTTCTTCGTTTTGTACTGCTGCTAGCGTGCTGGCTGATATGCTAGCAGAAGCCGAAAACAAAGCGATACCTGCAACTGCCGAAGCAATTTGAGTTCTCTTGCTCATAATGGACCTATTCCCTACCATTTTTTGTTAAGAATATGTTACGTGAAGCCGCACACATTCAGATGTTTTTTATACTTATCGCGTACTTATTATGGACGCTCACACTAGAATACTCACAGGATGTTTAATAAATGTCAAGAACTTGACAGCGAATTAAAACGCATCAAGTCAATTAAACTTTTTATGATTTTGCGTTTAAATGCTACTCGTTCTCAAATCTAGTAGCACTTCTGATGAGTTTTGATATGTTCTAGGAACGTTAGGGACGCGTATTCACGTCGAAGAGGACGGTTCGGTATTCACTTTATTAATTGTTCAAGATCATTTACGAGATGACCGATATTCAATTATCTAAGCAAAAAAATATTGGTTAAGCACGGGCGTTTGAAAATGAAGATAGACAATGATATCCACAATTATTACGAACACTTGGTTTCCGACAAGATTGATGAATTAGGCATCCCAAAGCGCAAAAATGCAGAATATCTTGCGGATTTGTTTTGTCTTACGTTAAACCAACTTCCTACTCGCTATATTCGGCACGAAGTTGACATGGCATTTTACTTACCAAATTCGGAGCGACTGCAAATGTCAATGAACGTAGAAAATGCAGTCAAGAGTGCGATTGAATATCTCGATAAGGCGAGCTCGACTAAAAGAAGAATAAAAGTTCGTTGAAGATGGTGGTAAACCCCAGCTACATCCCGGCACATAAGTCCCATGGTACGGCTGCTCCCTTCCGGGCCTGACCGGGTTCCCAAGCTATTATTGCGAGAGAACCGGAGTTCACCATTGAAAACGCGTTGATTATGTCGCTTTACATCAAACGATTCAAGTAAATACAGCAACAAAGTTTACTAAGTGGCGAATTTTTGTTCGGCCATTTTGTTTGCTACGAATTCTGTTCCACGTGCTGTTTCTTCTGAAGTTTGTAGCACGTCCACCACGGTCTTTTCTATTGATTGCAAGTGCTTACGCATATCCTCTAACGTACCATCAGGAAGCCGTTGATAATGAATATCGATAATACCGCCGGCGTTAATAACATAATCCGGCACATACGTGATTTTTTTATCTAATAACGTTTGGTCTAGACTGAATTCGGCAAGCTGGTTATTTGCAGCGCCGGCGATAATGTTCGCTTTTATCCCTGGCAGTGTGTTTGCATTGATTGCGCCGCCCAGCGCACATGGGGAGAACACATCACAGCTTACTTCATGTATCTGCGACGGTGAATATACTCTTGCGTCAAATTCGTTTTTCGCATAGATCGCATTTTCTTCGTACACATCAGCTACTGAGAGTTTTGCACCTGCCTGATACAGTAATTTGGCAAGCCTTTTTCCGACATGACCTATTCCTTGTATCGCGACATGAACATTTGTTAGGTCGGTATCCAACTTATGCCTAACTGCCGCCTTTATTCCGCAGAAAACGCCATAAGCTGTTGATGGCGCAGGATTACCGTCTGCCGGCTCGTCACAAATAGAAAATCTTGCGTAATTCCCTGCCACCCACTTTGTCTTTTGCCCCATCGTTGTGATGTCATTTACCGCTATACCTGAATCTTCTGCGATGATGTAATGACCACCAATACTGTTAACAAACTCCCCCATGGACAACATCATGTCGTCTGATTTTTGCTGGCGTGGATCACCAATAATCACCGCTTTCCCTCCGCCTTGTGGGAGATTTGCCATTGCTGCTTTGTAAGTCATGCCACGCGATAACCGCAAAACATCGGTCAAAGCCTGTTCGGAATTGTCGTAACTCCACATTCTACAACCACCGATAGATGGGCCCAGATGAGTATTGTGAACGGCAATAATGGCTTTTAGGCCGCTAGTAGGATCATTATAAAAAGCTACGTGTTCATGATTATCAAAATCTGGGTGTTCAAACAATGCCATCAAATCGTCTCTATTTACTCATTTGTTGAAAAGCTATCTTATGTGTAACCCGTGAGGACATTCTTTGCGATGATAGGATCTTGTCACGGAAAGTTAAATGCATGTGCAAATATAGTTAGAATTCCTAGGATATCCATCCTATAATTATTGAATTGTTGAAACATCGGTCTTTGGCAGCGCAGTTAAAAGGGTGGCAATGTAATGAAACTTGATAAATTTGACCGTGAAATCCTACGTGTGATGCAACGTGATGCGACAATATCGATGGCAGAATTGAGTCAGTACGTTGGGCTGTCACATACGCCTTGTTGGCGGCGCGTTAAAAGGATGGAAGCCGAAGGAATTATCAGACAAAAAGTTACATTGCTAAACGCCAAAAAGCTTAATTTAGGCGTGTCTGTATTTATTTATGTATCACTAAAAAATCATGACGGTGACTCGTTAACAAAATTTGAAAATGCTGTGCAAGATATTGTTGAAATTGTTGAGTGCCATACCACGAGCGGAGATAAGGACTACTTGCTTAAAGTCATTGTAAGGAGCATAGAAGAGTACGAACATCTGCTTAAGAGCAAATTGACAAACTTACCATTGGTCGATCACTTAAGTTCTACATTTGCGCTAAAGCAAGTCAAAAATACAACTGAGTTACCACTTCAATAAACTCTATTAACCTTTACTTCCTTCAAGATACGAATTTAGATATCCGCGTCAGACTGGTTTTCCGGGCTGGCCTCGCGAAATGCATCTATCGCCATGCAATTGTTATAAAGACGCTGTAGCAATGGATAATCAGCCATATTCACGCCAAATCTCAATGCTCCATATACTTGCGGCACCAAACAAACATCGATCATAGATAAAGAATACCCATAGCAGAATTTGCCCGAACGCGTTTCTAGTTTTTTGGTAATTGCATCAAAACCTTTTTCGATCCAATGTCTGACCCATGCATTTATTTGTTTATCGTCAGCGTGATAGTCGCTTTTTAACTTTTTCAAAACGCGAAGATTAACTATAGGTTGGATATCACATGCAATATCTTGGCTAAGCATTCTTACCCGAGCGCGATCAAGTTTATGACTAGGGATAAGTTCCTCGCCCTGATCATACTTTTCGTCCAAGTACTCGATAATGGCAAGAGATTGGTGCAACGTAATGTCATCATCTTCATCTACAAACGTTGGGACGAGTTTTGATGGATTGAGTTGAAAATAGTCTTCTTTGTGTTGTTCCCCGCCATCTTCGGTAAGATGAACAGCACAGTAATCATAGTCTAACTGTTTAAGGTTGAGCGCGATTCTGACCCTATAGCTCGCTGACGAGCGCCAGTATCCGTATAGTCTAATGCTCATATTGAGAACGTCTCTCCGATTACCAATCAGTGTTTTGCCGAACTTTTGTTTATACCGTATTCTCTTAATTTATTAGCAATAGCGGTATGACTTAGGCCGAGTTTTTTGGCCAGTTGCCTCGTGCTTGGATAAGAAGGATAGAGCTGTTTTAACATGCCTTTTTCAAATTTTTTAACTTCTTCTTCTAAACTACCTTCAAAATTTTCATCGATGTAGGTTACTGAACTGCTACAAGCGGGAAGTTTAATCGCGTCTTTGGTGATTTCGTTACCTTCCATCAATGATATTGAACGATACAAAGCGTTTTTCAACTGTCTTACATTGCCTGGCCAAGGATAACCTTGAAGGTATTCAACGCATGCTTTACTCAATTTTGGGGGCTGAATACCAAGTTTCTTGCTGTGCTGAATCAGCAACCTGTTTGCTAGCGGAATAATATCCTGCTTTCGCTCTCGCAAAGGTGGAATAACGAGAGAAAGAATATTAAGTCTATAATAAAGGTCTTCTCTGAAGTCACCACTGTCTACTGCTTCGCTCAGGTCTTTGCAACTAGTGCAAATAATTCTGCAGTCAATGGAATGCACGCGACTGTCACCTATTTTGTGATAAGTTCCGTATTCCAAAACTCTAAGCAATTTAGCTTGCAGCGATGGCGACATTTCTGATACCTCATCGAACAGTAAAGTCCCGCCCATAGCCTGTTCAAACAAGCCGCTTTTGTCTTCTTGATTGTTAAATGCGCCGGCCGCGTATCCGAACAACTCGGTTTCTGCAACTTCATCTGGTAGTGACGCGCAGTTGAGTGTCACAAACTCTCCATCGCTCCTGCGGCTATTGTCGTGGCATGCCTTCGCAATCTGCTCTTTTCCGCTGCCTGTTTCGCCATTAATTAAGATAATGCCGTCCAGTTCAGACATTCTTTTGGCTTCATTGATGACTTTGCTCATTGCCGTGGACTTAGCATCAAAATGATCGAAACTATCGCCATTAGACTGGTTAATTATCGAAATTTGCTGCCCTAATCTGACCTCACTTTTGAGCATGATGACAGCACCCGCGAGTATCGTCTTATCTTGTTCAGAGACATCAATAGGAAGCACATCGCATATAAAACTCTGCTGTACAAACTGTGCCTTGTGCGTTTGCGCTTTAACCTCTTTGCCCGACAGCCATTTAACAATATTAAAGCCGCTTATTAACTCACTGATATCAGTGCCGAGTATCTCATCGAGTGGCATTTCGAGTGAACGTTGCGCTGCGTCATTTATTAAAATAACTCTGCCATTAACATCGACTGAAAAGACGGGGTCTGGTAAGGCTTGAAGAATCGCACTAAGTTGATTGCGCTCCCGTTGAATAGGCATAAACGGGGTTGTTTTGACGTCGCTTATCCCATCAACTCTTCTCAACTTGGGCATTAACGTTTGAAAGTCTGTGAAGTCAATAGTGGGAAAGTCTAAATATAATTTTCCATCGGGCTGTATTTCTATTCCCCTCAGGTCAATTTGGTAATGAGCCAGAATATCCAAGACATTTTGCGTGATCCCAAGTCTATCTTCACAGGCTATCTCTAATCGCATCTTCGTCTTTTCACCTCGCGTAAACCTTATTAGTTTTACGGTACGTTTGTCAGTAGGATCAATTATTGTTTTGGACTCAGCTTGTGAATTTACTTGATCAATTAGCGACTCGCGATAGAGGTGGATGGTATTTTGCTGTGTGGTTCTGTTTCGATATACGCATAAAAAGCACCCTTAAATACTGGGTGCTTTGATTTAGATCTTGGCGTTGTTAGTGTTTCAGGCCACTATTAAAGGTTATTGATCTCTCTATTGAGCTGAAATTCATTTGATGTCACATAACTTTCTAAGCGTCTCAAGCGATTTTCAGTTCGTATATACCGCTGTTGGACCTGATGGAATGCTTCTTTGGGAGATTGGCCTGCTTTCCAAACCGAGTCCTTGACTTCTACCGGTTCTTCCTTCCTTGGTTTATTGGCATACCCTTTAGTCCCATCAAACGAAGTACCAGAGCCAAAAATAACGCCGCTATCTTCCTGTGGCTTATTATCAAGAACCGCCCACAACACAATATACCCTACGAATACAAACGGACCTGTCGTCAGCAGAAATGCAGTTACCGTTAAGATCCTGACTAGCCAGATTTCAATGCCGAAATAGTCAGCAACCCCTGCACAAACACCCGATATTTTTCCGTTGGTACTATCGCGATATAACTTTTTGCCGCTGTTCATGCTCTTTCCCTCCAATTCGGAGATTCAGAATCTAAAATAGATTCCAGAGTTTCAATGCGTTCCGCCATTTGCTGCTCTCTTTCTACCAAGTTTTGCAATATAACGCGTTCTTGTTCAGATAGTCCTTCCGATACACGTTTTTTACTACGGTAGTGCAGTAAAAGCCAAAGAGGGGCTACAAACAGCATAAACAATATAAAAGGAACACCCATAAAAATTACAATCAATTCGTCCACTTTTCACTCTCCTGTTTGCTACGAAGTTGAGACCTGATTTACTTTGCAGTGCACAAGCCTCAACCCACTCACTATGCCTTTTTCGCTTTTGACTTTACCGCTGCCACCTTGACGGGCTTGTCATTACTCTTCATTTTAGCCTTTAACGCTGCTAATTCATCCTCGATTTTATTGTCATTTTCGAGATCAGCAAACTCATCTTTAAGAGTCTTCTTACCGATGTCATATGCCTCGACTTGTGATTCCAAGTCATCGATCTTACGCTCAAATTGCTCAAACCGTCCCATCGCATCATCAACTGCAGAAGAGTCCAGTCGCTTTTTTACCTGAAGGCGAGAACTAACTGTCTTTTGGCGCATGATAATGGCTTTCTGTCGGCTCTTAGCGTCTGCTAGTTTTTCTTGTAACTGTCCTGTTTCTGTTTGCAACTTAGCTAACTCTTCGTCTATCAACTTAAGTTCTGCTTCGAGAGCTGTCGCTGCCTCAAATGCTTTTTGTTTCTCCTGAATTGCCGCTCTGGCAAGATCATCTCTATCTTTGCTTAGCGCTAGCTCAGCTTTTGCTTGCCAGTCATTAACTTCTGCTTGATATTTTGCGATTTGATGCGCGACTTCTTTTTTGTTCGCAATAGTTTTTGCAGATGCACTGCGAACCTCAACAAGCGTATCTTCCATCTCTTGGATAATCAATCGCACCATTTTTTCTGGATCTTCAGCTTTATCTAAAATTGCGTTTATATTCGAATTTACTATGTCGGTAAAACGTGAAAAAATTCCCATGATTTCTTACCTCTTAATGATTAATTACATTATTAATTAATTGATTACTAATGCCAGTGTGTATTCAATTAGCTTGCCATTTTGACTTAACCACGTAACCCTATGTTTTTAATTATATTTTTTGTTTTCAAACTATTCATGGCACAACTTTGCCTTTTGAAGTAAACTAACTTTTAGCAAATTTGACCAACTATTGCGGTAACGATATGGGTAGATTAGGTGGAAGTGACAATCTTATTGGGGAAGCCAATAGTTTTTTAGAAATATTGGAACAAGTATCCCAACTCGCCCCCTTGAGTAAACCTGTTTTGGTTATTGGTGAACGCGGTACAGGTAAAGAGCTAATCGCAGCGCGATTGCATTATTTATCGCAGCGGTGGGATCAAAATTATGTAAAACTAAACTGCGCAGCGCTAAATGACAATCTTCTTGAAAGTGAACTGTTTGGATATGAAGCCGGCGCCTTCACAGGAGCTGGAAAACGCAAAGAGGGACGCTTTGAATATGCAGACAACGGCACGCTGTTTTTAGATGAACTCGCGAATACATCAGCACTTATTCAAGAAAAACTATTACGTGTCATTGAATATGGCGAATTTGAACGAGTGGGTGGAACGCGCACGATCAAAGTGAATATTCGACTTATTGCGGCGACAAATGAAGACCTACCAACACTTGCTGACCAAGGTGAATTCAGAGCAGACTTATTAGATCGACTGGCATTCGATGTCGTTACAGTGCCGCCATTAAGGGAAAGAAAAGAAGATATCATGACGTTGGCTGAACATTTTGCAATTAATATGGCACGTGAGCTCAGTCATGAGTATTTCAGTGGTTTTAGCAAATCTGCGAAAGAGATATTAATGGGCTATGATTGGCCGGGCAACATTCGGGAACTAAAGAACGTCGTGGAAAGAGCAGTCTATCGAAACTCTGCGCATTTACCCGTCCATCAAATTGTACTTGACCCTTTCGAATCTAAATACAGGCCAAGAACACGCATAAGAACAAAAACAACACCAGTTGCATCAGAAAAAGCAAACAAAGCGCCAGAATATGAGAGTGAATTACCTGTCGATTCAAGCGATTCCGTTCAAAATACGTCTATGCCTGACACACAACAGTTTCGATTCCCATTAGATTTAAAAAATGCATCGCAATCATTTGAAATCAATTTAATTCAACAAGCGCTAGCTGACGCGCAGTTTAATCAGAAAAAAACTGCAGAGAAGCTCGGTTTGACGTATCATCAATTACGTGGATATCTAAAAAAATATAACCTACTAGACGCAAATAAACATTGATACTAAATAACGATGTAAATATTCACACATGACCATGGGTTGGAATAGTTTCTTTAAATAACTTATCTAATTAACCGAATGAAATAATCCAATGAGAGATAGCCAAGGATTTAATTGTAGATTGGCGCTGCTTATGTATGGAGTTATCTTACTAAGCGGCTGTTCGCCAGCGTCGATTGATAATGTGAATAATGCCTTTAGCTATTGTTCAGAAAGTAATCCCGGTAGCTTTAATCCTCAATTGGATACATCCAGCACAACCGCAGATGCTAGCGCACACTTGATTTATGATCGATTGTTAGAGTTCAACCCTCAAAACGGCAGAATCATACCGGGCCTAGCTAGCAGCTGGAAGATCAGCGACGACGGTCTTGTATATACCTTTCAACTTCGCCGTGGCGTTGTTTTCCATTCGACGAATTATTTCTCGCCAAGCAGAAACTTTAATGCCGATGATGTTATTTTTAGTCTTGAAAGATGGCGAAACCCCCAACATCCATTTCACGAAATAAATGGCGGCACCTACCCATACTTTGAAAGTATAGGGCTAAGTTCACGGATTAAACATGTAAAACGCATTAATGGCTATCGCATTGAAGTGGAACTGTTTGAACCAAACAGTGCATTCTTGGCAAACCTTGCAACCGATTTTGCCGTTGTTTTATCTGCAGAATACGCCAATTATTTGAAAGACCAAGGAATGCCTAGCCAAATAGACAGAAAGCCAATAGGTACCGGTCCGTATCAATTTGTTTCATTCAGACAGAATCAACACGTTCGCTATCGGCGGCATCAAGACTATTTTTTGCCCAATGAGGGGCCAGAACAAATAGTATATGACATTACTCAGCGCAGTTCTGTGCGGATGGCAAAGCTCATTACCGGTGAGTGTGACGCAATCGCATTTCCGTCACAAAGCGATTTATCCGTTATTGAAGAAAGAAAAGAACTGAGGCTGCTTGAAAAACCAGGACTCAACATTGGTTTTTTGGCATTTAACACACAAAAACCCCCGTTTGATAATCCGTTAGTCAGAAAGGCAATCGGACTTGCGATAGATAAAACATCAATTTTGGATGCTGTTTATCTCGGGCAGGCCATCAGAGCAAAAAGTTTAGTCCCATCTGCATCTTGGGCCTACGAAAGCAGTGCGCGAGAATTGGGCTATAACCCAGTTCGGGCAAGAGAAATTTTGCAAGAAGTTGGTCTACCTGACGACTTTGAACTGGATATTTGGGCAATTCCCGTCCGCAGGGCTTACAATCCCGACGCGCAAAAGATGGCACAGCTTATACAGCGATATTTACGTGATATTGGCATTAAATCCAACATTATTAGCCAAGACTGGACGCTATTTCGGCAGAATTTATCACTCGGTGCCCATGATGCCGTACTTATTGGGTGGAATGCCGATAATGGCGACCCCGATAATTTCTATCGCCCTTTGCTTACCTGTGATGCTATTCCATTTGGTACAAACCGCGCCATGTGGTGTAATCCCGAATACGATAGGCTAATTGAACTTGCGTTACTAAGTACAGACATAGATGAGCGACGTTTAATATATCATCAAGCCAATCAAATTATCTTCAACGAGTATCCAATTATGCCGATTGCGCATGCCTTTCAATATCAAGCATTCCGATATGATATAGAGGGGATGCAAATAAATCCTTTTGGTAGTATTAGGTTCGATAATGTAAAAAGAGCAGAGTTTGGGACATTAGAAAATGTACAAAACTAGTTTCCGTTATCTGAACTTATTGTTTTTTACGCTGCTAGTGCTACTGACGTTTTCGTTTTTCTTACCTTATTTGTTTCCCGGCGATTTAATCTCGAATATGTCAGGTGTCACGCCTGCCACTGACGCACAAAGGGACGCGCTTGAGCGTTCATTAAAACTTGACCAATCTATCTTTCATCAGTTTGGACAGTACCTAAAAAACATATATGAAGGAGAATGGGGCGTAAATAAAGTAACTTTTTTGAGCATCAATAGTGAAGTTCGAGAGTTTTTGCCTGCTACGATAGAACTCGTATTCTATGCGCTAGTTTTAGCCATTTTTGTCGGTATTCCAATTGGTGTTCTCTCAGGCATTAAGCATCACGGCATCTTTGATTTTACCACGGTTTCATTTTCAATTGCGGGTTACTCATTTCCTGTATTTTGGCTTGCAATGATCTTTATTACCGTTTTTTGTCTGCAACTCGGTTGGTTGCCCACATCTGGACGTATCGATCTATTATATGACATCCCTACTAAAACGGGCTTTATAATGATTGATATCGCGTTATCTGATGTCGATTACAAATCGCAAGCGTATCAAAATGCAATTTCACATTTGATTTTGCCGACGCTTTCTGTATCCATTGTCACCATGGCAATATTTATTCGCTTTGTGCGACGAAGCATGATGGATGTTATGACAAAGGAATATATAGTTGCCGCAAAAAGCAGAGGGTTCTCTACTGCCCAAATAGTCTTTAAACATGGATTGAAGAATTCATTAATCCCTATCCTTCCAATTTTAGCATTACAAGTATCGACCCTCATTACCAACGTTATGATCGTAGAAACGATATTTTCATGGCCCGGTATTGGGAAATGGCTTATTGAAGCCATTTATCAACAGAACTACCCAGCGATTAGAATTGGCATGTTGGTGGTTTCGGTTCTGGTGCTTGTCATGACAATTTCAATTGAATTCTTAACGCGTCTATTAGACCCCAATAGGGAAAATGTTGAGCATGCAACGGTTTAATCACTATCAAGAAGAGTACTACCCATCGCCGCTAATGCATGTGTGGATCGAGTTTAAACGCTCACATATCGCGCTTGCCGGTTTTGTGATTCTATCCATCTTTATTTTTATCGCGCTTTTTGGCGATTTAATCGCACCGTTTGATCCTAGCCAGCAAAATACAAACGCCATTCTTTTACCCCCAAGCTGGGAGCCAAATGGCACTATAATTCATATCTTTGGCACTGACAGTCTTGGCAGAGATGTCTTTTCACGCATATTGTACGCCTGTCAAATTACCTTTGGCGTTAGTATCCTGATCGTTATGGTGGCCGCGTTTGTTGGGGTAAGTTTGGGCGTCGTTGCTGGATTACTAAGCGGCTTGCGTTCAAGTATTGTCAATCATTTGTTTGATTCAATCATGGCAATACCTACACTGCTTATCGCTATTATCATTGTTGCTATTTTGGGTACTGGTTTATCCAATGCAATGTTGGCCATAACACTTGCACTCATACCACAATTTGTTCATCAAACCAGAACGTTTGTAAAAACAGAACTGCAAAAAGACTATGTGATGTTGGATAAATTAGATGGTGCAAGTAGACGCAGAATATTTTTTAGCTCTATATTGCCCGGCATGCTCGAACTCATAGTTGTGCAAGCAACGCTTGCAATATCGATTGCCATTATCGACATTTCAGCACTGGGTTTCTTAAATTTAGGCGCGACAACGGGTATGACTGAACTTGGGCAAATGCTGTCACAAAGCCTCGATGTTGCCTATGTCTCGCCATGGCTAGTCACGCTGCCCGGCTTGTTTATATTTCTCATGGTGTTTAGTGTTAATATCGTGGGCGAAGGACTTCGTTCTGCGTTGCGAAACAGGCTTAAATTATAATGGCATTATTGGAAATCAAAAATCTCAGCCTCTATATACCGACTGGCACTGAACAAGTAAAAGCGCTTGATAAAGTAAGCTTGACCCTTGCTGCAGGTGAAATCAAAGCACTAGTCGGTGAATCTGGCTCGGGTAAGTCGCTCATCATTAGAAGTATAATCGGTGCGCTGCCTGAGACATGGTCTGTAAAAGCTGACAGGATCACTTATGATGGTCAAGACCTGTTAAATATGTCGCGCAATCAGCGACGGCAGATTATGCGACGAGACATTGCAGTGGTGTTTCAAGAGCCTACGTCTGCTTTGGATCCATCGGTAAAAATTAGCGCTCAAATACAAGAAAGTATCCCCGATGAATTCATCGATAAAGGTTTCATTTGGCAACGTTGGAAACAGCGCCAACAAATATCGATTTCACTGATGCACAAAGTCGGTATTAAAGATCATGAACGTTACTTGGATTGTTATCCGCACGAGTTGCCAACTGACATTAGTCAAAAACTTATGATTGCCATGGCGTTAGCGTCGGAACCGAAAATTCTCATTACTGACGATTCAACACGAGGGATGGAGAGCACAACAAAAACGCAAATACTGAGATTGTTATCCAAGCTCAATAAAACAAAAAATTTGGCCGTTCTGTTTGTCAGTCACGACCTCTTGGCGGTCACCAATATGGCAGAAACGATGACAGTTTTGTATTGCGGCCAGACAGTGGAATCAGGCAAGGTCAAATCATTAATGAAAAAACCACTGCACCCATATACGAAAGCATTGCTGGACAGTGCTCCAAGTTTTCAGGTATCGCTTCCACCAAAATCTGAACTCATCGCGTTAAAAGGCACGATTCCAACACTACAACACCTTCCAATCGGATGCCGCTTGGGCCCGCGCTGCCCAAATGCAAAAAAAGAATGTGTTGTGACACCCATACCTCGAAAAATTCATGAGCATCAATACAGCTGTCACTTTCCGCTGCATTTCCCAAATGTAAAAGGCCCTGATAAAGAGGTGCATTTGTGACCCCGATTCTGCAGGCGGAGAATATTGAGTATACGTTTAAATTCCGACCCAGCTTTTTTGCAGCTAAGAGTATTTTTGAATTAGGTCCGTTGAGCTTTTCATTGAATACAGGAGAAACGATAGCCATCATAGGCAATAACGGATCTGGTAAATCACTTATCGCCAAAACGCTCGTCGGCGCAATACAACCTCAGAAAGGCCAGATTTCTCTGCTTGGAAGTAACGAGAATCATGCAAACAAGAAAACTAGAACCAAAACTATTCGAATGATTTTTCAACATAATCAGTCGATAATGAATCCCGCATTGTCTGTGGGAAGCATGCTGCATCTCCCACTTAACCTAAATACATCACTTGGGTACTCGGCAAGACGCGCTAAAATTGAACAAACCTTACTGCAAGTCGGCCTGCTACCAGAGCACTATCATTTCTACCGAGATATGATGTCCGATGGCCAACAGCAGCGTGTTGCAATCGCAAGGGCATTGATACTGGATCCCAAGATCGTTGTCGCTGATGAACCATTCGCCGCACTTGACCCTTCTGTTCGCTCGC
Organism: Glaciecola sp. UBA2563; assembly: GCA_002340325.1. GTDB lineage: Bacteria > Pseudomonadota > Gammaproteobacteria > Enterobacterales > Alteromonadaceae > Glaciecola. The sequence goes on from DDLV01000097.1 coordinate 49,641, forward strand.
AGACAGTCAATTTAATCCTTAAACTGCAAAAAGAACTAGGACTTGCGTTTATTTTTATTTCTCACAATATGGGCATTGTCAGGCATATAAGTGACAAAGTCATTGTCATGGATAAAGGGAAGCTTGTCGAGCATGGCAATACGCAAGAGGTATTTAAAGATCCTCAACACCCAGTGACAAAAAAATTAGTTGATGCGCATTTTAATCTTGTGTCTAAGCATTTTGAGAGTACGTAAAAACATCTCACTATTGTTTTTATCTCCAAAGAGACTTTTAAAAGTCTGATAACAAATTGAACCCACTTCGATGTAGCTAGGCAAAGGATTTCACTTTTTGATTCACCTATTTCGTTAACCATCTGATTAAATTATATTTTTTATTTTCAATACGATTATCAAAAGTGCTTCAAGCACTTTTTCGATTTTTCCATTCTGGCACTAAACATGCATTTTACATCAGATAGATGGTAATCATTTATACATACCTACAACCTCTCTGGAAAAATAGATGGCAAAGACTAACGTCGTAAAATTGTATCAAAAAAATAGAGATCCTATTTTAGTCACGCAGCCATATTTGCCCTCTGTTGATAAGTACATGTTGCATCTTGGAAAGGCTTTTGATCGCCAATGGGTAACCAATTCGGGACCATTAGTCGGTGAACTTACTGCTCGTTTAAAAGATCTCCTAAACGTCAAATATTTGCTTTTGGTGAGTAATGGTACATCAGCGCTGCAACTAGCATATCGGATTAAAAGCCTAGGCAGGCAAAATGTCGTTACTACACCCTTTACTTTTCCGGCAACGCTTACCGCATTGAATTGGTCTGATGCAAACATACGTCTATGTGATATCGATGCTAAGACTTGGAACTTATGCCCAATTGCCGTAGAAAAAGAGATTAAGAAAGGTGGAGTAAATGCTATTGTTCCAGTAAACATCTTTGGAATGCCTTGTAATATGAGCGCCTTTGAAGTATTGGGGAAAAAATACAGAATCCCTGTCATTTACGATTCCGCACAGGCTATGCTTTCTAAGTTCCGTAAGCGTTCGATCCTTAAATTTGGAGATATACATTGCATTAGTTTTCACGCTACCAAGCTTTTTCATACAGTTGAGGGTGGTGCTCTCACATTCAAACATTTAAAAGATTTTGAGCTAGCGACGAAACTGATCAATTTTGGAATCGAAGAAAACGGAGAAGTCAACCATCCAGGTATTAACGCAAAAATGAGTGAATTTCATGCTGCGATGGGACTTTGCGTCTTAGACGATTTGCCAATGCTCGTCGAAAACAGACTCGAATCTATGCATATCTACCATCAAAAATTGAAAGACATCGTGCAGTTTCAAAAAGCTGACTACGATTGTTTTGTGCCTCCCATGTACATCGCGGTTAAATTTGAAAGCGAACAACAGTTATTGCATGCACAATGCTTATTAAAACAGAACAACATCATTGCAAGACGCTACTTTTATCCAGCAAATCACAAATTTATCAAAAATGAACACATGAGAGATTTGAAAGTGAACAACGAAATTACGGATAAAATTTTGTGTTTGCCACTTATGCATAATTTACCAAAGCATCAAGTCAACAGAATCACTCGCATTGTTTCTGAAGCCACTAAATTGGCCTAAGCTGTGACAATCGCGTTATTTGCTTAAAAAAACGCATTTTTTCGTAAAGAACCGTTTATCTGTAAAAGAATATAGAAATGAACATCGCCATAATGCAACCCTACTTCATTCCCTATATCGGCTATTTCCAGTTAATTCATTCTGCCGACAAATTCGTAATTTACGACAACATACAATACACAAAAAAAGGCTGGGTTACGCGCAACAGACTGCAAAATAAACAACAAGCGTTTTTGGTATCACTCCCTGTTGAAAAATCATCTGATTTTGTCGATATCAATCAAAAAAGGCTTGCCGCCAGTTGGAAGAAAGATAGGCAAAAAATACGTAATAGGATTTCAAATGCCTATCGACAGGCCCCGTGCTATGAGAATGGCCAAGCGTTGTTTGATGAAATTTTACAATTTGATGACCCAAACCTTTTTAATTTTATCTATCACTCAATTAAAGCGATATGTCATTACTTGGCAATTAACACTACTTTGATGGTGTCATCTCAAGTGAGCGCAAATGACCTATTTAAAGGACAACAAAGAGTGATCAGCATATGCCAATCATTGAACGCAACTCAGTATCACAACGCCATTGGTGGTGTAAATCTATATGATCACAAAACGTTCTTATCTCATGGCATGAAGCTAAACTTCTTAGAATCAAGTCCACTGGCCTACCGACAGCTCGGAGAAGGTTTTATTCCCAATTTATCGATAATGGATCTAATTATGCATGTAGAAAAGGATGAAATCGCAAGTTTACTGCAACAGTACAAATTAAATAGTGGTGATTAGTGGAAGCCGACAGTATAGAAAACCTCGACCAATACATTACCGCGTATCAAGGAAACAATCTTTACGATTTTGATAACGAGATAATACTAAATTGGTACCCCAAAAGGGTCATTAAAGCAGTGCCTAAAAGCGTTAACCAACGGATACTCGAGCTTGGATTAGGGCACGGGATCACAACGAGATTATTTTCAAAGACGTTCAAACATTACACAGTCCTCGACGGCTCTCGTGCTGTGATAGACAAATTCTTGCACGAATCACCAAACTTTGAGGGAGAAATCATTGAAACCTATTTTGAAGACTATCAAACAGATGAACATTATGATGTTATTTTAATGGGTTTTATCTTAGAGCATGTTGAATCACCTGCCGTCATTTTGAAACACTACAAACCATTATTAAAACCTAATGGTCGCATTTTCATTGCTGTGCCCAATGCCGAAGTGATGAATCGACGGTTAGGAAACATTACGGGCGACCTTCCAAGTATATATCAACTCTCTGAGCATGACCGAATCTGCGGCCACAAACGATACTATACATTAAACACACTCACCGCTGACATTGAACAGCAAGGTTTTAGGATTGAGAGCGCTGAGGGCATTTATCTTAAGCCGTTATCAACAAGACAAATGATAGGTCTGAACCTAGATGAATCATATATTAATGCGCTTTGCGAATTAGGCATATCTTATCCCGAATTAAGCTGTGCACTACTTGTCGAGGCATCAATCGCATGATGGCAAAGAGACAGTAGCAAAATGAAGTGGCACAAACTTGGAAAAACGTTTGATCCAACAAAGTTAAACGATAAACCGTGGTTAAACGCCTATGCTCAATGCACATCGACATTAATTCGCGATGACTACATTCGAGTCTATTTCTCATGCAGACCAGAACCCGATGCTCATGGTCAATATGTTAGTTACACCGCATTCGTAGATTTTGATAGATCAGATATAACATCGATAGTAAATGTTGCAAAACAGCCGGTGCTCGCGTTGGGCGAATTGGGCACATTTGATGAATTCGGTATTTATCCAACGTCAATTTTAGAAAAAGATGGGGTGGTTTTTTTGTATTACGCGGGTTGGACGCGAATGCAATCAGTCTTTGCAAACGTTGCTATTGGCGTAGCTAAAAGCACAGATGATGGTGAAACTTTCAAACGCTTGGGCCAAGGACCTATTCTCTCACGTACGCTAAATGAACCTTTTCAAGTGAGTGGACCAAAGGTCAGAGTATTCGATGGCGTTTATTACATGTTTTATGTGTCTGGTGAAAAATGGGTCACGACCGAACATGGAGATTCAGAGACATTTTACAAAATTAAATTAGCCGTTTCAGATGACGGAATATCTTGGAGACGGGATGGAAAAGCCTTGATTCCAGATATCCTTGGTAACGATGAATGCCAAGCGGGCCCCGATGTCTTTTACAAGGCAGGAAAGTACCATATGTATTTTAGCTATAGATATGGACTTGATTTTAGAAATAACGATAGAGGCTATCGTATCGGCTATGCCTATTCCAATGACTTGGTGAATTGGAAAAGAGATGATGCCAATGCAGGAATAGGTCTATCAAATGAGGGTTGGGATTCTACTGATATGCACTATCCACACGTTTTTGCTCTAGACGATAAATACTATATGTTGTACAACGGCAACAAATTTGGCCGAGACGGCTTTGGTCTTGCTGAACTGCGCGAGGGATAGAGATGAATATTCAAGGTATCTCAACCACGTTGCGAGCAATTGAAGAAGAAGACTTAACTGTATTACATAAATGGTCAAATAACACTGAATTACAAAAAGCGATGGGCAATATTCATTTCCCCAGTTCCCGGTCTTTTCATAAAAGCTGGTTCGAAAAAACACTCGATGACACTCATAATCAGCGCTTTGCCATTGAAACTAAAGACCACGGACTCATCGGCATCTCTAGTTTAATGAAAATAGACTGGAGAAATAATAATGCTTGGCATGGGATCATGCTGGGTGACAAAGATACTAGAGGCAAAGGGTATGCGTTTGATGCGGTGATGGCGACGATGCGCTATGCATTTGATGAGCTGCATCTCAATCGCCTGGATGGACAGATGATCGAATACAATATCGCTTCAATTAAGTTCTATTGTAAAAAGCTAGGCTGGAAAGAAGAAGGGAGAGCGCGGGAGTGGTACTACACTCAAGGCCGGTACTGGGACAGGGTTATTGTTGGCATCACTAAAAAAGACTATCTACAGTTGGTTGAAGAAACAGGATATTGGAATTGAGAATCGCAAACACTGAAATTGGGCAGCGCGTCTATAATTTACGCGCGTATCTGCACGTAGCTAAAGCTAAGTCGAGCAAGTTCTCAAACAGTTTTACCTTACTTTCACTATAAATGAGCTATGTGTAATGACTAGAAATTACAATGAAGAAAGCTCAGATAAAGATGGGAATAAGTTTGCACACAGCTTTGACTATGACGTGCTGCATAAATATATGCTCAAATCTTTTTTACCCTATTTTGTAAAGCCTGGGAAAGCGCTTGAACTTGGTTGCTTTGAAGGAAGATTTACAAAACGACTCGCAAATGAATTCTCCGACCTAACATGTGTTGAAGCATCAGAAAAGGCAATCGGTATTGCACAATTAGCACTGCCTGACATTACAATATACAACGATGTGTTTGAAACAGTAGCGCTACGCAATCAATACGATAATATCATCATGACGCATGTATTAGAGCATCTTGACGATCCTGTATTTGTGCTAAAAAGAATAAATAATGAATGGTTATCTGACAAAGGGCGATTGTTTTTAGTTTGCCCAAATGCCAATGCGCCCTCTAGACAAATTGCAGTAAAAATGGGGCTCATTTCCCACAATTCAGCGGTTACACCGAGTGAAAAAGAACACGGCCACCATATCACCTATTCGTTAGATACTCTCGAAAGAGATGCTCGCGAAGCGGGCCTCAAGGTAATTCGAAGAGAGGGTATTTTTTTTAAAGCGTTAGCAAATTTCCAATGGGACAAATTACTTAAAACTGACATCATCTCGCATGAATTTCTTGAGGGATGTTACGAACTCGGGCATGTATATCCGGATTTGTGCTCAAGTATATTTTTACTCTGTGAAAAAGGTTAACAAGGCGGCTCGTCTTCAACATCGGATATACAGGCAGTTTTGTTATAATCGTTTTATCATAATCGTTTTATCATAACGACATAGTCTTTGTTTTACCTGCGCTGTTGCTGTCTTTGCACGCCACTGTCGTTTTTTGAGCATTTTGTTGATACTCATCCATCTTCCATACAGATTTGTCAACATCCTTAATGCTATTGTGATTGTCATAAAGCCACTTCATAGTATTTAAGAATTCAGAGTTATGTTGATTTAACTTGTTCTCAAAGAAAATTGACTCAGTATCTTGGCTTAGCAACAACTGACTAATACTTTCTCGGATCTTCGCATCATCAATGAGTTTGGTGGCGACAGATATATAGTCTTCTAATGACCTGGCGATCAACCAATTAGGTATTTTACTTTTTTGTACAAAAAGCGCATCTGTCCGACTATGAGGTTCATCACCAAGTAAACATACCAATGGAATGCATTGGCGAATTGCATCAATGTTACTGTTCGTGCCTCCAAAAGGAAAAGGGCTGAGTTGGATGTCGCACTCATTTATGTTGTTCAGATATGTAATGTAGTCTGATGTTTGATAAACAACGGCATCATGAATGAAGCGTTTTATTCTCTTTTCTATAATTGCAAAACTCAACGACGTTTCATTCGGAAAGAAATGAAACTCTACGCTGGTTGTTACCTGCTTTTTGATTTGTATAAGAGTCTGCATAAACTCATAGTTCAGCTTCAAAGATATGCTGGGGATACAAATTTTTATCTTTGTGGGATTAACGTTTACCTTAGGTTTGATACCACAATATGCGGGGTGGGAAATCAATGGCTCTGATGACGTACTTTTTTGTACGATAACCTTTTCACTAAAACAGTTTTTCTCTTCTGAAAAGATTTCATGTTGAACAATGGCATAATCAATGTAAGGCGTTCTGCTGGTAGCAGGGTGTCCTAGTGTCATTACTTGGATTGGTGCTAAGCGCATGTTTGCTATGAGGATTACCCAAGGCTCCATTCCAATGCTTGGAAAATACAATATATCAGGCTCGTATTTCAAAATGGCAGCAACCATTTCTCTAGGCCGGTAAAGCAGTGGATCAATAATGAGCACATGATCAAAGTCTTCTTTACTCTTGTCATCAACTCTGCATTCTCGACAAACGCCAATAATTTCAAAATGTGCTTTTAGTTGCCTGATATTCGGTGAATAGCAGCGATACATAGCCGAGTGACTAGTGTGTCTCTCTATTGGTATAACGATTTTGGGCTTCGATTTTTGTCGATTTTCCTGCACAGATTCCGAAATATCGGCTGCCACCGGCCTCATAATACTGGAAAGTGCCTTGTTGAGTATTTCTTTAATATCGTGTTTGTTTGGTTGCATCCAGTAACTGCAGGACATCCATAGATTAGCGATACGGTCCAACACTTTTGCATTGATAACAAGCTTCTTAAATTGCTTTGCCAAAGTCAGCGCATGTGTCTTATTTTCCATCTCTTGTTGTGTATGAATGGTATGCTCATCAAACAGATTAACAAAGCACACAAAAGCAACTTCGGGAGCAAATGATATAAGATTATCAAGTCTTTTAGGCGTATTGGAAGACAGCGAATGGATAAGCAGTAGTTTGTGAATGACTTGTATATCTGTATTAGTTATGTCTGGCTGGTTGCTCTCAGATTTACTATTCATCAATAGTCGGTCTGCAATATGGTCCGTGTTTTTGAACCCTGCTACTTCGAAAAAACCGACAATATGCCGTTTATACGTCATTAGTTCAATGCAAGTTTCTTTTGACAAACTTAGATCCGGGTTGAGTAACAGAGCTGTAAAAACTTCACAAAATCTCTTTGCAAAATTAGTCATTATATTCGTATTATCTGGGTTCGCGCCGAATGTCAGCCCACCTTTTTCGACGCTATCGAATATAATTAATAAGTCTGAGACAGCTTCATTAATGTCATTTGAGTATACTTTTTGCTCGAAGTCATCAAAAGAGACAGGTTTTTGTATATACATTTCTCTGGCGCTTAACACTTATAAACGTTCAATTGTGATTTTTGGCAGCAAAACGAATACCAAGATAATAAAAGCTTCATAAAAAATAACGTACTGAAAAACGCTTAGCCGTATCTAATTGCGAAGCACGCAAACTTATACTCATATTTGTTTACTCTATCAATGCCAATACACACTTGTAAACTCACAGGTTCCGCCAAATCCTTAAATCTAGCCCTGTCAAGTTAGAAAGCTCTTCTTCATCTTTTTGAAAATGATTTTCGTATAACTCATTAATTCTTTCGCTATTTGGTGACTCTTCATCGAGTAGTGTTTTGATGCGTTTTAACCTGCTATCTACCATTTGAATTGGTTTTTTGATGAGCCTGACTCGTCCCTTATAGTCAGTGTTGATTAGCCACCCCCCTTTGGGCATTTGAATGTTGTTTTCTTGCCCCGCACGCCCAAGCTTTACATTCGCATCTTTTTCAAAATGTATTAGCTGAACTTTTTTTCCAGAATTTGCACGAGGTAACTCATCAATGTTCATTTTTGAAACACCTAGGAAATCAAAACAATCATCTAACACGCTTTGGTAGTTATTAAGTAAATCTTCAAAGCAAATAAAGTGGAAATTTTTACGATGAAAGACTTCAAGATAAAACTTTATTTGCGAAAGATATCTACCTCTCCCAAAATAGCTAAAACTATTCTGGGCATCTGTTCGCTGCTGCAGTGCTTCCATTCTCAACGCGTTGTCAAACGATTCCGATTCCCAAAGCCAATTAAGATACATTTTGTAATGGGAAATTGCTCTTTGAACAGGGTGTCGTAGAATAATAATAAACTTAATATTCTCTCCAAGTGTCGATGCGATGCGATCGCGAGCAGCGGGGGTAGGTAATAAATCTGGAGTTATTTCACCGACTGCCTTCTCATCACCAAGCTCAGCAAAAAACTCCAACAAATAGTCGTCGTAGCCCATTGAATACTTGGCCTCATCGTCAAAAAAATGGGGTTCTTTTTGAAAAACAGGAACGAAGATTTCGGGATGTGAGCGAAAGATGCTATGAAGGGTTGTTGTACCCGCTTTTTGGGCACCTATGCCAATGAAATTTAGTGTTTTATCCAAAATTTCTCTACCTCTATCAGTAATGCCCGGCAAGGACAAACACACCAACCGAAGTTGATAGCGAAGGTTATCATCACAAAAACTGTTTACTTCGAATCACACTGGTGTCTGCCAGTCTTTAGTTAAAGCTTTGACATGTGAATCGGTAAATAGGTACATAGCCAATGAAATAGTCAAGACCAAAAACACAAGTTTTATAGGTGAAACACTAAAATTGACCTGATAAAGCACAAATAATTGCAATAAAAGATCAATAACGAAAGCGACGCAGAATATGGGAAGTAAGTATTTGAAGTATTGATAACGTTCTTTTGCCCAGAAGGTCTTTCTTTTTGACATCAGTATTAATGCCACAATGCCAAGTACAGCTGGCAACAACGACAAAAAAAACTCCATCCGATTTGGATACAATAGTTTCATCATGCCGTTTGCATGCTCTCGCGTTGAAAGCGATGCAAGTAAAATCAAGACGCCTCTACACAAAAACAACGCGCCAGCGTAAAGCACAACTGGCGGTTTCAGCTTGCCTTCACGATCGTAGTGTTCTAATGGTATGTCTATCTTCACATTGTCGCCTTTGTACATTTCATGCTTATTTATCAAGATACTACGCGTTGAGGTTAAATCAGCAGCTCGACAATTAACCGGTGAACTGGTGTCAAAACAAACCGAATAATGCACCCGGTGTTAACGCAGATCATAAGCAATTTTTTGGCCAACTGGTTGTTGCTTTTACTATCCAAGCGCCAGAAATATAGAAGAATACGCGAACCTATCGATTGGCAAGTTAATTGCTTTATGTGGGACGTCACAACCTTTATTAGACCATATACTTTAAACGCATTGTTTTATCTTCGCACAGTTAAGCTGTCGCTGCGGTGCAGTGCGTAAAGTAAAGAGAATGATTGACATCAATATGAATGCAGAACTTAAAATAGCAAAAGCAAAAAGCCTTGCAGAAAAGAAAAAATTCGACAAGGCGTTACAAATAATCAAAAAAAATAACAAGTCGACAAACAACCAGACCTTTGCGTCCATGCTCATCGAAGGCCTATGCTACAGGCACAGAAAAAACTATCAGTTAGCAGAATCTGCCTATAAGAAAGCAAAAAAATTTGCACAATCGTCCAGCGACGAATTATCGCTTTATCAACATATGGTCATGCTCTATCAAGACACTGGAACTCCAGATTTAGCAATAGATTTTCTTGAAAAGCAGTTAGCAATTACCGGTGTGCCAAATAATCTGAATGCTGCGACAAGACTGTGCAGCTTAGCTTTTGCTGCTACAAAATATAAAACTGTCATCAAATATGCAAAACAATTACTAGGACTGGAAAAATACTGGGTCGACGCAAGCTTGTTACTCGCAGAAACCTACCACAACCTTGGCGACAAAGAAAATTCTTCACATTACATACAGCGGATAATGGATCAGCGGTCAACATTAACGGAACACGAGATTTACCAATCCATTTCACAATTCCTCAAACTCGATGATGTAGAAAGCTCGAAGAACTTGCTCGCGAGTAAGGAAAAACAATATGGTGAGATACCGTGGTTTAAAGAAATCAGCCTCGAAATTGAGAACCATCTTCAAAAAGTACCAGTAGGAAAAAGTGCTGATATTGCTCCACTCAACCGTATTATTTCTGATGACAGTCAAATTTCCTCACGAATAGAAGAGTTCCTTTCACTATTAGAAACTATGGGTGCATATATTCATAATGATATTCGGATTTGCGCAATTGATGGCGAGCTATCGATAAAATTCTATAGTGAAGAAAATCGATATGTGGAAGCTTTTCTTATCCCTTTATCCTGTATGCCACTTATTAATGATTTTGACTTTACTATTGATGATAGCGATACCTTAAAAGCCGTGAGTAAGAGGAGCATGCTCAATCCAAACGCCACAAAAGTTATGGCGAATATGGTCGATATTTTCAATCTAACCGGGAAAATAACACATTGGAAATCAGTCTATCCTCAATATGCGCTAAGACATTATCCTGATGTTATCAACGAACTGCAAAAATTTAAAAATGGAACGAAAAGTGACGATTCAATAGACTATGCCGAAGACCAGAATTGGGATGAGGTAGTCATTACATCATTTTTGTCGTCTCGTGCGTTTGTCTTTGAAAAAGAGCAACTTGCAAAAGCCCATATTTATACTGAAAGACCTTCTGAAAGAGGTTTATTAACCATCATGGATTTTCTAAACCATAGATTTGGAGAAGCGAATTTCTTGTATGCGCCATCTAAAAAATCCTTGTTATTAAAGAGCATACCTGAGGAAAAATCAAAAGAAGTATTTGTACAATACAACCTGAATGATTTAATGAGTTGCTATTTGAAATATGGGTTCGTTGATAGCCATTATAAATTTTTGCACTCTATTCCATGCACCTTTAAATTAGCGTCAGACAATAACGTAAGTGAAGTAATAATAGAAAATAGTAACGAACGTTATTCAAGTAAACTGCCAGAAGAGTACGAGCATTTAAAAAACTATTTACCCGTCGCGAATTCTAAAGAGCAATGCATTATTCATTTATCGCACATCGCGATCCCTGATATAAAAGATAGGCACTTGTTAAAAGAGTCTATTCTTTTCATATTAACCGAAACTTCGCTAGCGTCGAACTACCAATTTGAATACGAAAAACACGCTGATGCTAACCTAATAGAAAAAACGATTATTGAAAAGAATATTGATTATTGGGGTAACTTGAAACATATGATAATTACCAAAAACGAAAATCACGACGATTTCCCTCGGATACCTGCAGCTGATATTCTCCAATTGTGTGATAAAGCTTTAGCGCGGCTCAAGCCTTACTGCTAATCCTTTTATCGCAATCTGCAGTCTTTTTACACAGAATGTTCAGCCAACTAGGGCAAGAAGTATTCCAGCAGCTACTGCAGAGCCGAGAACACCAGCGACGTTTGGACCCATTGCATGCATCAATAAAAAGTTATGAGGATTTGCTTCTAATCCTACCTTATTAACGACTCTTGCCGCCATTGGAACCGCTGAGACGCCTGCTGCACCGACCAAGGGGTTTATATTTTCCTTGCTGATTTTATTCATCATTTTGGCCATAAGTACACCAGCAGCGGTACCAATAGAAAAGGCTACTGCCCCTAAAACTAGTATACCAATCGTCTCTACCGTTAAGAATTTTTCTGCGCTTAGCTGAGAGCCCACCGCTAGACCTAGAAAAATTGTCACTATGTTAATCAATTCATTTTGCGCTGTACTGCTTAGCCTTTCAACAACACCACATTCTTTAAGCAGATTGCCAAAGCAGAACATACCGACAAGCGGAGTCGCAGAAGGCAAGAAAATGAGCGTCAAGCCTAGTACCGCTAATGGGAAAAGAATTTTTTCTCGTTGGCTAACATTGCGAAGCTGCGCCATTGGAAGCTTTCGCTCTTCTTCATTTGTTAGCAACTTCATTATAGGCGGCTGTATGATAGGTACCAGCGCCATGTAAGAGTACGCAGCCACTGCAATTGCTCCCAGCAAGTCAGGTGCAAGTTTAGAGGCTAAAAATATCGCAGTTGGCCCATCTGCGCCACCGATTATTGCGATCGCCGATGCATCTTGTAGTGTGAATTCAAATCCCGGTATAGCGTTGAGTAAAATCGCCCCAAATAAAGTGGCAAAGATGCCGAATTGCGCAGCGGCGCCAAGTAACAACATGCGAGGGTTCGCGATCAATGCGCCGAAATCGGTCATTGCACCTACCCCCATAAATATCAACAGCGGGAATACGCCAGTGTCAATGCCTGCATAATAGACGTAGTACAATAATCCGCCAGCCTCACTGAAACCTGCTAAAGGTATATTTGTGAGAACAGCGCCAAAACCTATTGGAATAAGCAATAGTGGTTCAAACTTCTTTACTATTGCCAAATAAAGTAGCGTGCATCCGACCAATATCATGATCAATTGCGTGAGTTGAAAATGAGGAAGGGCTGTACTCTGCCACAGCGTTAAAAATGCATCCATGGTTTGCCCTTATCCTATGTTGAAAAGTACCTGACCTGAACTTACCGTATCGCCCTCTTTGATCTCTATTGAGGCGATAGTTCCGTTGTAGGCGGAACGGACTTCAGTTTCCATTTTCATCGCTTCTAATATAAGCAACACGTCACCTTCATCAACTGACTGCCCGACTTTTACGTTAATTTTAAAGATATTGCCTGACAGTGGAGCAACGACAGTATTGGCTGACGTTATCGGCTTATCTTGCAAGTTAACGGACCCTTGCGGGCCAGATATGGCGGTGGATTGTATTTGCTCCGCGCCACTGATGTTGGTCAATTCCCCGTTGCTCGCCACTTCAACCTTATAGACTCTACCATCGACTCTGACATCATAAGATTCAACGGTTGAGTTTGTCGCTTCGGCGTCAGAACCATTGGTGCTTTGGGCGATCTCTTGAGGATTTGTGTTTTGCGCATCTGGCGCTGGTTCAAATGCCGATTTATCATCTCTATTTTGCAGAAACTTTAACCCGATTTGTGGAAAGAGCGCGTAGGTTAAAACATCATCAATTTTGTTATCAGCAATCCTTAAACTGTACTCAGCCGATAACTGGTCGAGTTCTTCTTCTAGATTTTCCATCTCAGGCTCTAACAAATCGGCAGGTCTTTGGGTCACAGGAGCCTCCTCCATCAAGACCCTTTCTTGTAAAACCGCATCAACAGGGGCTGGTGTGGCGCCATATTCGCCTTTCAAAATACCTGCTGTTTCTTTTGAGATCGATTTATATCGCTCTCCCGTGAGCACATTAATAACGGCTTGAGTGCCGACAATCTGTGATGTCGGGGTAACAAGTGGTATGTAGCCTAAGTCTTTTCGTACTTTCGGGATCTCTTTCAGCACTTCATCAAATTTGTCTTCAGCACCCTGCTCTTTTAATTGGCTTTCCATATTTGTCAGCATACCACCGGGTACTTGAGCTGCTAGGATTCTGGCGTCTATGCCTTTTAAACTGCCTTCAAATTGCGCATATTTACTTCGAATATCTCTAAAATACGAGGCGATGGGTGTGATGTCAGCAAGCGATATCCCGGTATCCCGTTCTGTGCCCTCCACTATTGATACAATGCTCTCAGTCGCTGAATGACCATATGTCATCGACATCGAAGATACTGCGGTGTCTAACATATCAATGCCCGCATCTATGGCTTTTTGATAGGTCGCTGTGCTCAACCCCGTGGTGGCATGACATTGCATAGCAAGTGGCACTTTAACGGTGTCTTTGAGTTCACCGATGAGTTCCTCGCATGCATATGGTTTTAATA
>DDLV01000021.1 GCA_002340325.1 Glaciecola sp. UBA2563
AGTCTTATAAGCATGACAAATATCACTATGAAACAAGGTCTTTCCATCGGAAGATGGAATCTATTTGGCTCAATAATCATTTCAATATCGTAAGTTCACAATTTATAGGACCGTTGATCCAGCATAAACATAAACGGTATCTGGTATAAAACAACCACGATCTAGAACCATTAAAATATGTTATCACTTCTCTTTGTGTCACTCATCTCATTTGAAATACACAATATACGGGTGTATGTTAGTGATAAGAAATCTAATGGGCACAATTGAATCTAAAACCCGACCTGTCTCACAAAAAAAGAAAAAGCTAACCCATTCGTGAAAACTTATTAGCAGAAGCCAAAGTTCTTGGTGTAAGTCTTTCTGGTGTAGCTAAGCGCGACATTAAGCAAGCGTTTTTAGCTCGTGAGAGAGAGTTGTGGTTGAAACAGAACAGTGTTGCAATATTGAGTTCTAATGAATATGTTATGGAGCACGGACTTGCTCTTATCAAGTTTCGGAGCTTTTAATTGCGCAGGGTACCTTGGTGAAGCAATTAATCGCGGCTGTGCCAAAATCAGATCTCATGCTTATGCGTGAATTAGAAATTAGATGTGCCGACTTACTTGCACAATCACTACTCGCACAATAATTACATGCGCAATAAAGACAATACAATTTTCCACAAAAGGGTATTTAAATGACTTTCACCGCAAAAACCGTCGTGGTAATTGCAATCGGCGCTGCATTGTATGGTATTGGTGGCTTACCTATGTTTGGTATTCCTATCTTTGCTAATACGACCTTGAAACCTGCAATGGCTGTGCTTGCGCTCTTTTCAGTCCTATTTGGGCCTATTGTTGGTTTTCTCGTTGGATTTATTGGGCATTGGATTACCGACTTGTTTGCGGGCTGGGGTGTCTGGTTTACCTGGATTTTAGGATCGGGGATAGTTGGGTTAATGATAGGTTTTTTCCCGAAGATAACTCAGGAACGACTATCAAACGGCGTATTTGAGACGAAAGACTTCATCATTTTTGTAGTGCTAACGGCTGTTGGTAACGTTGTGGGCTATGGTTGTTCCGCTTTTCTCGATACAGTGCTCTATGCAGAACCTTTCACCAAGGTGTTTATGCAGCTGATTATTATCGCCTCTGGTAATACTGTGCTGATTGCAATTGTTGGTTTTTTTATTCTCAAGTCAGTTGCCAAGCGAAATCGACAAGGCATGAGACTCAAAGAAGAATAACCTGAGATTATCTTTTACTAATGTTGATAGAATTTTCCGGTTTTTCTTTTCAGTATAACGCGCTTGAAAAGCCCACATTACACGACATCAATCTCACGATTAGCAGAGGTGAGAAAATCCTTATTCTCGGTCCCAGTGGCAGCGGCAAGTCTACATTAGGCAGCTGTCTTAATGGACTTATACCACATGCATCCAAAGGTACCATCTCTGGGACACTAAAAATTGCTGGGCGTGATGTTAGTCAATTCGAAATGAAAGACTACACAGAGCAATTAGGAACAGTGTTACAGGATACTGATAATCAGTTTGTCGGGCTCAGTATTGGAGAAGACATCGCCTTTGCTTTGGAAAACCAGTTAGTTAACAACGCTGATATGTGCACAATAGTAAGAGATACTGCTGCAATGGTGAACCTTGATAGTATGCTATCCCATTCGCCTCACGAGCTATCTGGAGGACAGAAACAACGGGTGTCATTAGCCGGTATTCTAGTGGACGACGTTGATATTCTATTGTTTGATGAGCCACTCGCTGCACTCGATCCCAAAACAAGCCAAAGCACGATAGAAATTATCGATAAGCTACATGTAGAACATGGCAAAACCATCATTATTATCGAACATCGATTAGAAGATGTTTTGTACCGCCAAGTCGATCGCATTATATTGATGGACAAGGGTAGGGTAGTGGCAGATATGACACCCGATGCTTTATTAGCATCCCCGCTTTTGTCTCAGCATGGCATTAGAGAGCCTCTGTATCTATCTGCGTTAAAATCTGCAGGATGTGAAATCCTTGAAAACCAACACTGCGCAAATTTGGACGCGATGCCACTTGCGGCGTTTAAAGATAGTATTGAACGTTGGTTTGAAAATCAGAGTCATCAAATTCCTCGAACAAACAATAAACAGATTTTATGTATTGATGCATTATCCTTTTCATATGACGGCGAAACAAATGCACTGGCGGATGTGAGTTTCATCGTTAAAAAAGGAGAAATGCTCTCAATACTTGGCAAAAACGGCTCTGGAAAATCGACGTTATCAAAACTCATCATGGGCGTTTGTGAACCAGATACAGGCAGCATCCATGTTGGTGATGAAGACTTATCGGGATTATCAATTTTCGAACGCAGTCAACGCGTGGGCGTTGTCATGCAAAACCCCAATCATATGATTTCGCATCATATGATATTTGATGAAGTGGCCTTTGGACTGAGAAACCAAGGGGTGGATGAGTCTGTAGTTGTAGAGAAAGTGGCCGAAGTTTTATCGTTATGCGGACTTTATAAATACCGTAACTGGCCCATTAACACCTTGAGCTACGGGCAGAAAAAAAGAGTCACTATCGCCTCAATTTTAGCGTTAACCCCTGACATCCTCATTTTGGATGAACCAACCGCAGGGCAAGATTATGAAAACTACACTGCGATGATGCGGTTTATTAAGCAGTTGAACGAAGAGCAGGGCGTGACCGTGATCATCATCTCGCACGACCTGCACCTGGTGCTTCAATACACCTCGCGCTCAATAGTCATGGCTGATAGTAAGGTCATCGCGGATGCTGCCATGACAGACATATTTTCAACACCTGATGTATTAGGCCAAGCTAACCTTACGACCACGAGTTTGTATGAGCTAGCTGTTCGACTTGGTATTGATGATACCAACAACTTTATGCAGCATTTTATCGCGCAAGAGCAAATATCAGCACAAAGAACTGAGCTAAAAACCGAGCAAGAGACAAAATCTTGAAAGCATCAAAGATAAGCTTCGGCATCAATTACATTGATACTAAATCAATACTGCATCGGCTTAATGGTGTCACCAAATTTGTCCTTTTTATTGCATGGACAACTGTTGTGCTGACGACGTTTGATTTACGGATTATCCTATTGCTTCTAGCATTTGGGCTGTTTCTGCTCAAAGTCTCGGCAATCCCATTCAGAATTTATAAGCCGTTATTGATAGCAACTGCTGGTGTGCTCTCGTTAAATGCGCTATTCATTTACTTACTTGCGCCTGGTCAAGGGAGCGATTTATTGGGCAGTGAAACCATTTTGCTGCCAATGCCAAGTGGTTATTCATTAACCCAAGAGATGCTTTTTTATCTGCTTACGGTCACGCTTAAATATTTCACTATGTTTCCGATTGCACTAGTGTTCGTGTTTACCACACATCCAACCGAATTTTCGGCTAGTTTAAACAAGCTAGGCATACCTTATAAAATCGCTTATGCCGTGAGCTTAACGTTGCGATATTTACCTGAAGTCAAAAAGGATTTTGTAAATATCATGCATGCTCAGCAAGCAAGAGGGATTGAACTTACGAAAAAAGCGCCATTATTGCACCGCATTAAAAATATCGTACGAATATTAGGGCCACTTATTTTTTCAAGTTTGGATAAGGCGCAAGACATTTCTAATGCTATGACCCTTAGAGGGTTTGGCAGACACAACAAACGCACGTGGTATAGCCAAAAGCCTCTGAAAAAAATCGACATGATGTGGATTATCGGGATCTTAATCATCGTAGCCCTTGCCATTGCTAAGCGCCTTACGGATACGCAATTGTTTTGGTATCCGTTTTAAAAAGATAGTCTTTATGTTGGAATTTTCCTCTGGCTATAATATCTATTACACCCAATAGATCTCGGAATAATAACGTAGTAACATTTTCACTAATTTATAGACTAGTAGCTTGCAAGCAAGATGGCGCTTGCATCAGTTTATTGCCATAATTTTATCTACAACGCACAAAGAATAAAAAAATACAAAATAGGAATAGGGGTAGTATGTCTAGAAACGTCATTGCAGTGCTGGTAGTGCTTTCTGCAATAGGAGGGATTAAAGGTGTTCAGTGGGTATATGATGAAGCCACTGGCAACAATGAAGCATCAATTTATCAAGACTGGGAAGATCGCGAGTTAATGAATAGACAGGCGATTCAAGAACTGCAACTCGGTACCTCACTAACGCAAATTACCGAAAAAATGGGCACAGCAGACTTTAACGAGATAGTCTTGGGCAAAGAGGATGACGACGTAAAATACCAAGTGTTGTTTTACCGAACGCAACGCACTACCGAAGATGGAATGACTACCAAAGATGAGTGCACACCTCTCGTGTTTAGCGAGCAAGCATTAGTGGGTTGGGGACACGATTTTTTTGATTCGCTGTAGGCACATAAGCGGTAGCAACGTGATTACAAAGACAATGCGTTTATCCATTGGCTTGCACTTTCCAGAAATCCCTCACACCTCTTTTGAGGTTTTTTGGCGTCTTGAAACTCATAATAACCTCCCGTTTCTGCCTGCACGATAGAGTGATTGCAGTTGGCAAAGGACTCCACGGTCAACAAAGAGTCTTCAATGGTACTTTCATATAGGGCTTTGGTTTGACGCCAATCGACATTCATGTCCAACTCACCAAAAAGCGCCAACACTGGTATATCGAGACCACTTAACAGTGATTCGAAATTTTCCACATACACCATAAGTCCCGATTCCTCATCAAACACAGTGTCTCTTAGAGAGTAACGCAAAAAGTAGTAACTAAAAAAGTTATAACCTCCGTCAGTAAACCGCAGCCAAAAGTCGTTATTGGCAAGATTTTTTGTGGCCGCTTTGTAATCCCAGTAAGAACCCCCTTTATGCGCAATTAGCATCCCTTGCTGCCATTCTTTGGCGATAAGCTTTGCCTGCGTTTCGCTTAAACCGTCAATTACCAGGTTCTTTTCCAACAGATAACGAAAATTCTCTTTGTCATCGACGCCACTTACAGACACCCAAAAGGATATTCCTCCATGCTTCTTGATCACCAGCGGATTAATCCATCCAGCTCTGCTGCCTCCCCATAAGCCGATGGTATCGACACCTGGAATGTTTTGTTGTTGCAGCATTTCAATGGCGGCAATGGCTTCATCGGCACTGTTGTCGACGGGCTGATTAATATCAAACGACCCAGTACTATTGCCACAGCCCATTTTATCCCACATGTATGTGGCGTACCCAGCATCCAACAACATGGCGCGAATATCGGCATACCAGTTATTCTCCACTGCCCAAGTTTCACCATAGCCATGAATCATTAAAACAACGCCTTTCACTTCGCCTTGTTCAGGCTGATTTAAAATGCCGTTAAGGGTTTCGCCTTCAAACTGGAAATCCAATATCTGCGCTTTTCCTAAATTCAAACCCATGCATATAGGCGTATACAAAATAGAAACGATTGTTATCAGAGATGTCACAAAAATTTTCTTAACGTTTTGGTTCATAAAAACTTCTTTTTACAAAAATAGGCATAGAACAACGCCCGTTTAAAGCTCTTGATGTCCACTTTCAATTTACTCAAGTGGAGCATAATGAATCGCTATTAATGAGCGGACAATGGCAAAATTATTGGGGTTAGTCGCAAGGAAAACGTTAAAGGTTTAAATAAACACAGATATGAAAACTCGCTTTTTTATGACCGTGGCTTAAGCATTTTTTGAAGAAATCTAACATTCAAAGTCAGAGATATGAGTGCCCCGGCCCAATAAGTTTACCGGCATCTTGAGACAAAGAGCAGACGCTAAATTGATTGTGAAAAGCAAAATTTTGATGATTTTTCTCACGATCAAAATATTGATTCAATGAAATTTGGCCACCATGAATATTGCTCTATGTTTGACTTGAACAAGTATCCAAGCCCATACAAAGTAAAGCCAACCACCGTGGCCCAATGCGGTTTCTTCAAGCGATAAAAATCGTAAATCAATATCATCAAGATCAGCGATATTTCCAATGCCCAAATGAGTATACCCGGTAAACCTAAACCAAATATTAATCGGGCCATAGCAGCGTCAATCATGAAAATTCCCGTCATGAGCATGAAGCGCTTGTGAGCTTGCGAATTGGATCTGAACAGAACGCCCAAAGTAAAGGCAAGTGTGAAGATGAGAATATCAGTAATTGGGAATATGGCGCCGAATTGTGAAGGCCGCCCTGCTATCGTTTTATCTGGAGTATTGATGGTGTCGGCAACGACCATGTAGCCAATGACGATAATAGCGATAGCATAAATCACGCTTGCAAAGCCAAGGCGTTTATGAATGTTTCGATGGTTAATTCGTATAAGATGCATTTGCAAAAGCAATAGTGCATACCACCCTAAGAAAACAGCACCATGAAAATGTAGAAAAAGAGGCACGTCAAGCACACCATTAGGAAATCTAAATGATGCGATAGTGAATCCGCTAACCACGATAATGATTAGTAACGTTGTATGATAAGTAAAAAAGGGCTCATTCTCTGGTTTCATGCTATCCACAATATGTGTGATTTAACTATTTGCCGAAGTTCAAAGTTAAAATGAAAGAAATGCCAGAAGATAAAAGTTATCAGAATTTAATTTGCTCTCAAGTCTGCATCGACTCAAGATAACATTTTTCTAGTATTATGCGAATGTCTGCTTAAGGCAACTTTGTTGCTTCACAGCCAGCATTCAGGGCTCAAATAGACAAAGAGCTGACATTTATGCCAATGACTATTGCTTAAGCTCGCCGTTCAAATCCAATCCAAATTCTCGCCGTGTAACTATTGTTGTGCTACATATTCGAACACGTCTGGTAATACTGGATTTTTCATCATATTGTTATAAATCACGATCACCTTATCGCTATCCAGAAATCTCCCAGCATAGTTTGATCCATTTCCTGCACCACCGTGTCCAGCAATCCGAACTTTTTTCCCGTCGACATCTAACGACATTATGCCAAACCCATACCCATACGGATCTTGATGTGGAGGAGGCCAAGCACCCTTAGGTACCTCAGAAGGTAGCGAGTGCTCTGTAAACATTAAATCCCAGCTTTGTTTAGAAAGAAGTTTAGGAGAGTTGAGAGAAGATAAAAATCTGTACATATCCATCAGTGATGAAGAGCCTTGTCCATCACCAACTAAGTCATTTTCATATTCATAATCGCTTGTCGTTCCATCTTCTCTAAAATATCGAATTGATTTCTCAACATTGGTAATGGAGCTTTCATTCATTCCGAGTTTGTTAAAAATATGAGTTTTCAAAATGTCTTCAAAATTTCCTTTCCGATATCTACGAACAATCTCACCTAATAAAATATAGCCAGTATTTGAATATTGAAACGCTTTGTCTGGCTCAAAATCCATTGGCATTTTTGAAATTTCATCCAATACCTCTTGTTGTGTTAGGCCAAATGAAATAACTCCGCGCAATTGACTAAGAAAGTAGTCAGGTAGTCCGCTGCGATGCGATAAAAGTAAATGAATGCTGATGTCACCGGACCTCGGATGCTTAAATTCTGGTACTAGCGTTTTGATGTTATCAGAGAGCTTAATTTTTCCCTCTTCAACAAGTTGCATTATCAGAACGGCAGTAAACATTTTACCCATACTATTGACAGCGAATCTGTGCTCTTCGTTAAGACTTTCACCGGTGTCGGGATTAGCAATACCTAGGGCAAGTCTATAAGTATTTCCGCTGCTATCTGAATACAAGACTCCACCATGAAATGACCCAGCTACATAATGCTGAGACATAAGCTTCTTAAACCCCAGTGGTATCTTTGAGCTATTTTCGTGTTCTTTAGCTGAAACAGAAAAGCATGAGTAGATAACAACGAGAACTAAGAGCAAACGCATCATATATTCTTCTCTCGCTCAGAAATGACTTCATATCCAGAACGATAGACTAATAATTAGCTTTAACAAGTAATTGTATTTGATGGGTGGACTTTAAAACTCCAACTAGCATTAATAATAGGGCAAATGGTAAACATTGTTTTTTTGCAAAACCAACGTTTGCGTCACGTACAAAATAGCCCCTGATTAGAACCCACTTTTACACCCAACACTTTTTTTTCAACTCTAAAATAACCTATTTAAATTTTTCCGGTTCAACCTTGAGTTCAATACGCACATCATTGACGATTCATTGGTGCTGAAATTCAAATCTAGAACTTTGTTCCTTCGAAACGCAAAGTAAAGACCGCCTTGGCTACTTCATATATCGGCTGAGTTTGCTCAGGGAAACACCATAAAATAATGGGGATAATATTCACCCCGATAGCAAGATGGAAAGCCCTATGGGATAGCAATGAAAATTTTACCGCTGTGATAATTGTCAGGCCAATGATGATTGTCGCAGATGCAATGATAGGCAAAACAATAATGTTTCTGAAAAAATCTTCTTCAAACCCCATAGTAACTATCGCTAGGTTCTGCACTCCCCTTCCCACAGCTGGGAAAAGCATTATAAACGCAGTTGATATAAGCCAAGTTGCGTGTTCTTGTTTTTCTCTACGATGAATAATGGCTTTGTAAATAGCGAAGAAAAAAGCCATAACCAGAAAAAATTCTGAAACTGCAACAGCGTAAAAAAACGATGGCTCAAAATTCAGTATTCCCCCCGGGTTAGCTTCTACAAATAGGCCAAACCCCACTGTATTTGGCAACATACTAAGACCTGTAAACCCAACACCCCCAGCTAGCGAAAAACCGAAAACACCAACATTTCGGTGCGTTACTAATTTACTGTTTGCAACTAAATATGGCTGGCTTATAAGTAAAATGTACCATGCTGTAACTGTGAAAAAATGCACATGAACAGCCCAAGGCACCTTCATAAAATTAAAATAATAGTCTGCACCTATAAATAGTTGCACAACCAATAAAGGAATTATCATCCAAATATGTACGGTGTGTGTATTTTTCATCGCGGCTCCATATCATGAACAAAGGTCGTCATTGATATATGATATTGGCATCGGTTAACTAAATTTTCAAAATCGGTAAGCCTTCAATCTATACTAACAGATCAATGCTATAACTGACTTCAAAGATTATCGAGGGGATTGCAGTGCCATATCGCTATGCAAACTATTGGGTTGCAATGACCGTTGTTATTGTAATCTGGGGTTTTTGGGGTTCATATTTCAATCCAGAGAAAACTGTTCCTATTGCGTTTCATGTTCATGCCATCTCAGCATTAGCATGGCTAGGTTTGTTAATGTTGCAGATTTGGTCAATCAACAATCAAAAACGAGATTGGCATAAACAACTCGGAAAATTGAGTTACCTCATGTTTCCAATAATGATTCTTGGCTTTGTCATGATAGTGGATTATGCCGCTGAGCAGGCAATGATACCCGGTAACTCGCGAGGGGAGTTTTTAGGGCCGAGCTTTGGCTTCAGTATGTTGGTAGCTATATTTGCATATCTGACGGTTTATTATTTGGCGCTAAAACACCGGAGAAATATCCGTTTGCATGCTGGTTACATGCTAACAACACCGCTGATTTTGTTTGAATCTCCCCTTGCAAGGGTACTCCCCGATATTGTGCCTCTTGCGAAATTTACTGGTTCCAGTTACCCACAGATTATTTTAGATTCGATTGCTATATCCATGCTTTTGTCAGCATTATTTGGGTTGATTTTGTATTTTTGGTTAAAACAACAAGGTAAACCTTTTTTAATTGCTGCGCTTTTTTTAATAGCAGAGTCAATCACGATGTATTTTCTGCCAAAATTTGAATGGGCCCGCAATACATTTTTCACTTATGCTGAAATACCAACAGGAATAACATTGGTAGTTGGTTTTTTCGCTGGTGCAACGATCGTATATTTGGGGTGGAAAGCGGGGAAATCGGCCAAGCTATAACAATTTTTTCTGGCTTTCCAAGAAGGTCCGCTTCACGTGCTTAGGAGACACTGATTTTCATCAGTTTGATGGGAAGAAAAACGTACAACTGAGCTGCGAAGATTCAAACAGTATTTATGGCAAAATGTATGGCAATTGGCCTAATTAAATAAGGGAGAGAGTACTTCACTTAAGTTGTCGACTGGTTTTTGTTTGATTAATCTTGCGCATGCAGTGTGTAAACCTTTTTGTTCCATTTTTCTCAATCCTTCTACCTTTTCTTGGAAATCATTTGCATTGAAGTCCAAGTCTTTTCTATTTGCATGGTTTAGCTGAGAAATTTGTTTGAATAAATGTACAAATCGACCAATGACAACATAAGGAAAGTTTCGATTTTTTATCGGGCCAACACATGCCTGATAGCCACCAAGAGGTAACCCTTTTACTTTTATATCAACAAGTTTATCTGCGCTTAGCCACGCGCTACCCGCACCAATAAGCCCTCCGCCAATCGTGCCGGTCAGCAGACTCTTGCCGACTAACGCCATATCTAGTGCAGCGCCACTGACTGCGCCTGCCATGGTTGCTGCATAAA